>NZ_JACIYL010000250.1 GCF_014359955.1 Thermogutta sp.
CTGTGCCGCCGCCCGCTCACGTTCAAGCTGGCGCTGGCGTCGCCGTTCCTCGGCCGCAAGCTGTTCCGCTTCTTCTGCCTTGGCTTCCGCTTGAGCAATGATATGCATCGCCTGTTCTTCGGTGAGGCCTCCCATTTCCATGAGATCGTCTGGCTCGATCACCGAAAGGTCATCGTAGGAGAGGAATCCTTCCCCCACCAACCGATCCGCCAGTTCTTCCGATACACCCTCCAGGGAAGCGAATCCCAGAAGGGCCTGTTCGAGTTGTTCGTTGAGCTCGTCGCGGGTCATGATCTCGATGTCCCACCCCACGAGCTTGCTGGCCAACCGCACATTCTGGCCCCATCGTCCGATGGCCAGCGAGAGCTGGTCTTCCGGCACGAGGACGATGGCCCGGCCCAGCATCTGGCAGAGAATCACCTCCTCCACCTTGGCCGGCTGAAGGGCGTTGGGGATCAGCACCATGAGGTCATCATCCCAGCGGATGATGTCGATCCGTTCCCCGTTCAATTCTTCCACGATGTTGCGGATGCGGTTGCCGCGGAGTCCCACGCAAGCGCCTACCGGATCGACCCGCTGATCCAGACTGACGACGGCCACCTTGGTGCGATAACCCGGTTCTCTCGCAATCGATTTGATTTCGATGATGCCGTCGCTGATTTCGGGGACTTCCTGCTCGAACAGCCGCACGACAAAGGTGGGACGGATGCGGCTGAGGACGATCTTGAGCCGCGGTCCCACTTTTTTCACCTCGGTAACCAGGGCACGGATGCGTTCGTTGGGATGGCGAGACTCGCCGGGAATCTGCTCACTTTTGGGCAGGATGGCTTCCGTCCGCGGCAGGCTGACGATCACCGCCCGGGGCTCCACTTTTTGCACCGTCCCCGTCACGATCTGATCCAGAAGTTCCTGATACTCGTCAAAGAGGACGTCGCGTTCTGCTTCGCGGATTTTCTGGAGGATGACCTGCTTGGCAGCCTGGGCACCGATCCGCGTGAGCTGCTCGGGATCGATGGACTGCTCGCCCCGGTACCCGGTGATTAAACCGGTTTTACGGTCGATGACGATTTTGATTTCTTCCTGCTCACCGAACCGTTTGCGCGCCACGGAAGTGAGGGCCGCCTCAATGCTCTTGAAGACGACCTCTTTATCAATGTTTTTGTCCCGGTGGATCGCGTCGACGATCCTCAGCAGTTCGTCGGGGTTCATTGACAACCTGCGTGCGTCCGACAGACTTTCGAGTTCGGGCTGGTAAATAACAAAAAACCGTCCGCCGCCGTCGTGCAGCAAGTCGCCGCACACCCGGCTTGCGACGGTTCCCAAAGTTATAATGCGATCTCAAGCCGCGTCCGCGCAGCCTTCCGCTTGCGCGGGGCCTTTCACCCTGCAAAGCTGGCGGCAACTTATCTGCCTAGGCAGTGTCTGTTCACAATACCCGGCTGCTGGCCACCTGTCAAGTGTCAACGGAATTTCTGGAATTTCCCATGACGACCGCTCCAGGAGTGCGTTTCCAAAACCTGGTCTCTGAGCTCTCCCCCTCAAGATTGGTGCCAATCTGACACACCCCGACTTTGCTCGGCCGACGGGGACATCGGCGTCTACACAGGCTTGAGTGGGAGGAAGATTCAACCCGAAGGGGCCTCACGGTAAAGGCCATTCATGAATCGCCCCTACGACACACGGCGCCCCGTGTCGCCTCAGCGGTATTTGTATGAATCAAGCTGCGCCAATTCGTTGTTCCCCTGCCCAGCGGGATTTATAGTAGAAAAAAGGTCCCCCATCCGCACAGCAACGACGGGATTGCCACCGCGGTGTGCATTCATGCCACCCACTCGGGGAGGAGCAATCCGCTGGAGGGGGCTCGCGGGGGTATAACTGAGGCGGGAAACCACCAGAGAGGGATAGTACCCCGGTTAGACCAGTTACCCCCCAGCGACCTGGATAAATCCCCTTTCTGCACTGCCCCCGGAACGTGCGGGAAAGGCTCGCCGGTTTTCCGCGGGGCTTGACGCGGGCTGCGTTGGGGCGCTCCGGGATGCGGGAAAGCAAAACGGGTGGGGCAAGAATCCTCGCACGGGCCGAACTGGGGCAGTTTGAAGACGGAGTTTTCAAAAACCGGCTGAACAGCGCTCCGATCGACCGCGTAGAGCGCACCGGCCCCCTGACTGGTGGTCAGCGAAGTTGCCGAAAATCCAATGGCCAGCGATAGAGGAATTTGGCGATGAGCGACGCGCAAGTGAGTCCGGCCCTCAAGCCGTCGGAAACCGAAAAGTCCCCCCCGGAAGTCGTCATCGAGACGCGAACCCTGTCCAAGGTTTATCGCGACTTCTGGGGACGCACCAAAGTGCAGGCCCTCAAAGCCCTTGATCTGCAGATTTATCGCGGCGAGGTCTTCGGGCTGCTGGGCCCCAACGGCTCCGGCAAAACGACCACGATGAAGCTGCTTTTGGGACTTCTGCTGCCAACTTCCGGTGAGGTCTATGTGTTCGGCCGACCCGCCACCGATGTCTCGAAAAACGAGCGGATCGGCTACCTTCCGGAAGAATCTTATCTCTACCGCTTTCTCAACGCGGAAGAGACACTCGATTTTTACGGTCGGCTGTTCAATATGCCGCGCTCGGTGCGGCGGCAGCGGGTGGCGGACCTTATTGAGATGGTCGGACTGACCTGGGCCAAGAAACGGCCGCTCAAGGAATATTCCAAGGGGATGACCCGCCGGATCGGGCTGGCGCAGGCCCTCATCAACGATCCGGACCTCATCCTGCTGGATGAGCCGACCTCCGGGCTGGACCCGATCGGAACGAGAGAGATGAAGGATCTCATCCTCCGCCTGCGGGATCAGGGGAAGACCGTCGTGATGTGCAGTCACCTCCTGGCCGACGTTCAGGACGTTTGCGACCGGATCGGCATCCTCTATCAGGGAGAGTTGAAGGAACTGGGACGAGTTGATCAGCTTCTCGCCATGCGGGACGTCACAGAAATCCGTGTCCCCAAGATGTCCCCCGACGCGGAAGCCGACGTCAAAGCCGTTCTGGCCAAGCACGGCCTGGAAATCCTCTCCTGGGGAAATCCCACCACAACCCTGGAACATCTGTTCCTGCGGATCATCCGGGAAAGCGAAGAACATCCGGGACTGCGAGTACACGGACGAGGTGACGGCCATGCCGATCGAAATTGAATTGCCCCAACTTTCCACCTGGATTGGCCCTGCGTTCCTGGCGTGGCTCAGTGCGGCGCTCGGTCTCGCGACTTTGTGCAGCTTGATCGGATTCATCTGGTGTGTGCTTTTGTACGGCCGCCGCGCCCCGCAGCGCTTCTGGGACCTGCTGCGTTCAGGTGTGATCGACCTGGTCCTGGTCAGCCCGCGCCGCATCGGGGCCCTGGCCTGGCTGACGATCAAAGAAGCCTTCGGACGCAAGGTCACTGTGGTGGTCCTGCTGTTTTGTGTGAGCCTGCTGTTTGCCGGATGGTTCCTCGATCCCACCAGCTCCGAACCCCACCGGCTGTATCTCAACTTCGTGCTGGGCACCACGAATTATCTGGTGATTCTGCTGGTCATCTTCCTGGCGGCTTTCCGACTGCCCGGCGACATCCAGAACAAGACCATTTTCACCGTCCTCACGAAGCCGGTCCGCACCTCCGAGATTGTCACAGGCCAGATCCTGGGATTGGTTGCGGTGGGCAGCTTCATCCTGGGAACAATGTGGATCATCAGTTACCCGTTTGTGGTCCGCGGGCTCTATCACACGCACGCCGTGAATCCGGCGGACCTGCGGCCTTTGGGTGAGCCCGTCACACTGCCCGACGGCTCGCAGGGCCAGGCCCTCCAGGGCTGGACGGAACCAACCTGGGGTCACCGCCATCGGTTTTTCGTGGACGCCAACGGCATTCCCCGCGTCGATATGGAGCGCGGGCACACGCATTCGGTACGGGTGGAAAAATCGGCCGACGGCAAAGTGACTTATCGCCTGGGAGGACCCGAAGGTCAACTGGTGGCCCGAGTCCCCATCTACGGCAGCCTGGTCTTTCGCGACCGCAACGGGTTCGACGTGGAAAAAGGAATCAGCGTCGGCGATGAATGGACATACCGAAGTTACATTGAAGGGGCTTCCCAGGCGGCCGCCATTTGGACGTTCAAGGACCTCAAACCCGACGAATTCCCCGGAGACACCGTCCCCATCGAAATGAATATCGGCGTATTCCGTACCCATAAAGGGGACATCGAGCGGGGAATTCTGGGAAGTCTTTCCGTGCGTAATCCGGAAAACGGTCTGATGGTGGAACTCCAGGTCTTTGAGTCGAAGGAGTTCAGCATCCTGGCGCTGGACATACCCAAGAAAATCACGCGGTTTTCCAGCGTCCGCGTGGAACCCCGCAAAATCAAGCATGCCGACGGCACGATCGAATACGTCAAGCTCAAGCCCGTGGACCCCAAGGTCCTCTCTCAGAAAGAATTCGATCTGTTCCGGGATTTCACGTCCTCGGACGGAAGAATCGAGATCTGGATCCGCTGTCTGGAAAGCGGGCAGTACTTCGGGATGGCCAAGCCGGACTTGTACATTCGGGCGGGAAACCGCTCGTTCTTCCTCAACCTGTTCAAGGGCTATTTCGGTATCTGGCTGCAGATGGTGCTGGCCATCGGCTTCGGGGTGACGCTCAGCACCTTCCTGGGAACACCGGTGACACTGGTGTCCACGCTGGGCGTTACCATCGCCGGCATGGCCCACCAGTTCATGCGGCAGATTGTCACAGGTGAGCTGTATCCGGGAGTGGAGACGCCCGCCCGATTCGGTCCCATCGAGTCCTTCATCCGCCTTTTCACCCAGGAAGGTGTGATGGTGGAGATTCCTCGCACGGTCGGTCTGATGGTGGCGCGGGCGATCGACTCGGTCTTTCTGGCCTGGCTCGATCTACTCTCGTACATCATCCCGCCGATGGACCGCCTGGGATTCATCGACTTTGTGGCGTACGGATACAACGTCAGTCCCAGTTTACTGGCCGTGAATATCATCACCGTGGCAGGCTATCTGGTGTTGCTCATCGTGGCCGGCCATTTCTTCCTGCGATCTCGTGAGGTGGCAGCATGACCTCGCGTCAGCAGTTTTTGCGAAAGATTGTGTACCTGGTCATCATGGCGGTCCTCCTGGGGGTCCTCGCTTATCTGGGGACGCCGGCGGCCCCTTCGCGCGATCCCCAGCGGAGCAGTCCCGGCGGAGTACTGGCCCAGGTCCGAGAAAAGGAAGGCCTGACCCCCACGCAACTCGGCCAGCTCGACCCCAGCGGCGAAGCGATCAAGCTGGCGACTCTGGGAATGCGGGGTGTCGCCGTCCACATCCTCTGGATGAAGGCGGAAGACTACAAGCGCCGCAAAGACTGGACGAATCTCTCCGCCACCCTGGAGCAGATGGTCAAACTGGAGCCGCATTTCGTC
>NZ_JACIYL010000251.1 GCF_014359955.1 Thermogutta sp.
CGGTGAAGTTCCGCAACATCTGGGTGCGGGAGCTCCACGAGCTCAAGTGCGAACAGCGCAAGCCGGAAAAGCCGGAAAAGCCGGAAAAGTCCGAGAAGCAGTCTGACAGCCACTGATCGAGTTGAAACGGGGATGGACGCTCCACGGAATTGTCCGCCCGACGGAGAATCACAGTCGTCGGTTTGTACACGTCAATGAATTGTGGGATCAAGGGCGGCCGATCGGTCGCCCCTTCCCATTTTGGGAAATGTTGGGGGAAACAGTCGTTGATCCCGTCTCCACACGGCACGAGGGCGAGGGCACCGGGCAGGGGGAATGTCTCTCGTGCCCGTGAACTGATTTGTCACTCGCTGATGGTAAGGGCAATTCATGAATTGGCCCTACCGGAATTTGGCGTCGGCCGTGGTTAATGTGTCTTCAGAGGTGGAGGCACCGGCCCACCGTAATCTGGTTGCCCGGTGGGCATGCCGTTCCCGGTGAACCTTCGGGCATTCCCCCGAGTCCGCTCCTGTTAAACCGCGGCAAAGGGGGGTATATTGCAGGTAATAGCGGCTCGCAGCCGGTCTCGGTGCAGAGGGTGCGGGCATCGGTCTTCCCAAATATGTCTGGCCCCGCGAATACATTTTGTCCTGAAAGCGTTGACAGGTAGAGTTTATGGCTATCCGCGTTGCCATTTTAGGAGCGACAGGCTATACGGCAGTCGAGTTGATCAAGATTTTGCTCCGTCATCCCGAAGTGACGATCACGGCGTTGACCAGCCGGCAGGAGGGGAACGCCCCCGTCGCGAGTGTGCATCCCTCCCTTGTCGGGCGGATTTCTGCCAATCTGGAGAATCTCACCCCGGCAGAAGTGGCGGCTCGGGCGGAGTGCGTGTTTAGCTGCCTCCCCCATTGCGCCAGCGCCGAAGTCATTCCGGACCTGCTGAAGGCCGGTTGTCGGGTAGTGGATTTCAGCGCCGATTACCGGCTGAACTCCCCGCAGGTTTATGAGGAGTGGTACGGCCACCGGCATCCCGACCCGGAACGCCTGGGCAAGGTCCCCTACGGTTTGCCGGAGCTGTTCCGCGAAGAAATCCGCAGTGCGGCGCTCGTGGCCAATCCGGGCTGTTATCCCACCTCGGTGATTCTTGCTCTGGCGCCACTTTTGAAAGCCGGACTGATCGAACCGCGGGATATCATCGTAGATTCTAAAAGCGGCGTTTCCGGGGCGGGACGCACGCCCAAGTTGACCACCCACTTTCCCGAGTGCAACGAGAGCCTCTCGGCCTACAACGTGGGACGGCATCGCCATCAGCCCGAGATTGAACAGATTCTCGGTCAGGTGGCAGGGGGTGCGGTGGAGGTGGTCTTCACCCCGCATCTTGTCCCGATGGATCGGGGTATTTTGACGACCACCTACTCCCGTCCCACGCGACAGGTCACCGAGGACGAGGTGCTCGATTGTCTGGAGAGTTTTTATCAGAATGAGCCGTTTGTTCAGGTGGTGGATCATCTTCCGGCCACCAAAGATACGGCAGGCACCAATTTTTGCCATATCACCGCCCGCATTGTGCGGGATCGCATCGTGACGGTGAGTTGCCTCGATAACCTCGTGAAAGGGGCTTCCGGCGCCGCGGTCCAGAATTTCAATCTCATGTATGGCTTCCCGGAAACGACAGCCCTTTTATGAGCCGCGGCTGGCTGGCAGCTTCCACCACGGGGTGGTAAACGCTGGTTGGAAAGTCACAATTGCGGAGATTACTCTGTTTCGGCGAGAGACCCCTGACAATGGCAGTGCGTGTTCCAAAAGGCTATCTGGTGGCGGGCGTCCACTGCGGACTCAAGCGCGACCTGCGCAAACCCGACCTGACTCTCATCGTCTCCGAGACACCGGCCACGGCGGTGGGCGTCTATACCCAGAACATCGTCTGCGCAGCGCCGGTGCAGCTCGATCGCAAACGGACACCGAGCACACGAATCCGCGCAGTGGTGATCAACTCCGGCAACGCCAATGCCTGCACGGGGGAGCGCGGTCTCCGGGATGCCGAAGAGATGGCCCGTCTCGCCGCCAAAGCTGTCGGGGTCGAAGAAGATCAGGTCCTGGTGATGTCCACGGGTGTGATCGGGGTGTATCTCCCGATGGACAAGATCGCCCACGGCATTGAGCTGGCCGCCGCCCGACTGGGCAACGACGAAGAAGCCCTCATCATGGCTGCCCGAGGGATGATGACCACTGACACGGTGTACAAGCTCTCGGGACGCACACTCTCCCTCGCCCGGCGCGAAATCCAGATTACGGGGATGGTCAAAGGTGCGGCGATGATGGGGCCGAATCTCGCCACCATGCTGGGCGTCCTTTTCACCGACGCGACCCTGGACGTGGAGACGGCTCAGCGGCTGCTGCGCGAAACCGTGGACGACACGTTCAACTGCATCAATGTGGACGGTCACACCAGCACCAACGACACGGTGCTCTTTCTCGCCAATGGTGCGGCAGGGGGACCGCCCCTCACCGGAGATCTCCTGGAAGATTTCCAGCGGGAATTCCACAGTCTGTGTGTGGAACTGGCCCGGATGATCCCTGCCGACGGAGAGGGGGCGACGCACCTCATCACCATCGAAGTGACCGGTTGCCGCACACGCCAGGACGCCCTTCAAATTGCCCGAGCCATCGCGAATAGCCCTCTCGTCAAAGCGGCCATCCACGGTGCCGATCCCAATTGGGGACGCATCGTTTCTGCGGCGGGTTACGCGGGCGTACCCTTCGATCCCAACAAGTTGACGCTCTATCTCAACGGCTTTTGCCTCTACCGCGATGGCACGCCCGTCAAGTTTGACGAGATCGAGGTGTCGAACTCCATCCGGGCGGAACGCGAAACGCGGATCGAACTCGTGCTCCAGGAAGGCAACGCCTCCGGCCGGTTCTGGACGACCGATCTAACACCCGAATACGTCCGCCTCAACGCGGAGTACCGCACCTAAGTGACGCCCTCGATCCTCCCGTCCGGTGGAGTCGGGTTTTGTCCCATCACCCCGAGCGATCTTCTGCCAGGTTGTGGGAAGAATCGGATAGGCGTCGGTCACTCCAATCCCCGGGCGCCGGCGACGGGGATTCGGGCCCCGGTCGCTTCCTCCGCCCGGCGTTTCGGCCAGAATCGCGGTTCCACGGAGAAATGGACGCCCACGCTGTCCCGGCTGGCATCGACATTGATTCCCGCGCTGACGAGGAACGATTCGCCGATTCGGGTGAGCGAGAAACTCTGGCCGATGTTGCTTGATTCCCCAAGGTCCACCGAAACCCCCAGCGTGGTCATCCATTTTGGCGACATCCAGTAGGAGTAGGACAGAAATAGGACGGTGCTGTCGATCGGACCCTGGAGAATTCTCAGCCCCAGATAGAGATCGCCACGCGGGGGCCGGCTGAGATACCCTCCGAAGGTTACCAATTTCTGTCCGGAATCAAAGAAATCAAAGAGACCAGAAGAAGCCAGCGTCAGACGGTCTCCCACAAACCATCGCGCGTCATAGTCGAGAAGGCCCACGAATCGACCGAAGTTATCGCGGGAGGAGTCGGGGAACAGCGAAAAGTGCGTGTCGAAGGTGATCCAATCAACGATCCGCTGGTGGCCCGGCATCCCGCGCTTCGTTTGCCAGCGCTGCTCCACACCCAGGCGAATGAGCGTCAGATCATCGGCGATTTCCATGCTGGGTGATGTGACCCAGGATGCCAGGCCTGTTCGCAGGGCGTAAAAGCGTTCGTCGAAGCGATCGGGCGCCGGTGGGCCGCCGAATCCACTGCTCGGCCCAAACGTTAACACGGCGAGTCGGCGTCGAAACGCCTCGATCGCGTCGTCGTCGAGGGGCTCATAGAGGGGAAGGAGATCCATGTCGCGGCTGGAATTGGCCCAGAACGCTTCCGCTTCGAAGGTGATTTTGTGAGCGATCCCATGAACGTTGAACAGATCGCTTTGGATGTAAGGATTGACGGCCCACACGGGAAGACTTGCCCGCGCTCCCAGTTGGACGTAGGCCCGATGGAGACTGTCGCCCGCCCGGTCCTCTCCCCAATGCCCCAGTTCCCCCAGCGCATAGGGAACAACTTTTACCGGGCCAATCTGAAACGGCCAGTCAATCTCCTGGCGGGAAATGAATCGTTCGCTCACCGTGCGGAGTGGCTGGCCCGTGATCGAGGACGTCTCCCACGGCAAATAGGAAAACGCTGCCAGATCAGCGGGATCCTCCGGCCGTGAGGCAGCCCGAAATCGGGCCAGACCCACGCTCGTGTGTTCAAACCATGTGAACGCGTCGTTGAGGAATGACTCGCCCAGCTTGTAATGGTCGAATCGCGGAAGCCAGTCCGTCTGGGTGAAGAACGGATTAACTCGCACCGCGGCCGACAGATCCCAGGACGCATTCCCGTAAATCCGCTTCAGTGAAATAGCCGTGGACTGGTCTTTCAGCTCGTCCCATTCGCGCTCATAGTACTGTTCCAGAAAATTACGGTCGGAGATCAGACCGGCCTCGGCAGTGAGCTGGTATTCCTCGGAAAGATATTGCCGGTGCTGCCAGAGAAAGCGGTACCGATAATTCTTTTCCGGCACCAGAGCCCGCCGACCCTTTCCCAGGTTGTCCAGGCCGTCATCGTAAATGCCCCAGAAGTCCGCCAGACCCGTGGCATAACCTGGCAAACCAAAAAAGCCAAACCGCGAGTAGCTCACCGACGTGCCGTGACCCAGCCCACGCTCGCTGAGATAGTCCAGGCTGAGACTCCATTCCACCCCTTCCGGCCGGTTGCGGATGCCAAGAAGCTGGAAGGCGTCCCAGCTTGTCAACACCTGCGTGCCGAAAATGCTGTCGTGTCGGAGGCGGAACCGGGTGAGGTAATACGTCGGACGGGAAAGATCCCCGGCCAGCACCGGCCAGTAAAACACGGGAATATTCCGCAGGTAAATGAAATTGTCCCGGCTCATTGCCCACGGATGATGCGTCATCACCGGTTGGCCCGTTTCCGGGTCGATGATCGGCTGGCCCGTTACCGGATCGAGGGCTGGCTGAACACGGTCTTCGACATAGGCGAACTGGGTCTGCAGACGGTATCCCGGCACACCCATCCGACTGGTGGTCACAAAAAGATTCTGGGCGAAAAACTGGCTTTCGTTGAGCTGCTGGAGAATTTCCGCCCGAAGGCGCAAATAGCCTTCGTAATCGGGAAGTCGGGTGAGCAGTTCCGCGTTGAGAATGATCCCTGCCCGCCGGGCCACATCGTAGTACATCCTGTCGGCGTAAATAACCCGATCTCCCTGCCGGAAGACAATGTGGCCTTCCAAATACAATTCCAGGGGAAATCGGCTGGGCTGCGTCCGTTCGCCGGTCAGGTCGGGCTGATCTTCTCCCGTGTACCAGATGACCACCCGATCCGCCGAAATATCCACCGTCCCCAGCGATCC
>NZ_JACIYL010000252.1 GCF_014359955.1 Thermogutta sp.
GGGGAACAGCCCGGTGCTTTCGAAGATGCGCGACAGGGAATGTCCGGCCTGGATTGAGGCCCACACAGGACGCCGCAGCGCGGTGAACGCGGGATGCTCCGCAGCCTGAAGGGCTAAATCCACGGCAACTCTCACATCCAGCGATGATCGCAGGGTGATGGAGAGCGCCCAGGTGAACCGCGCCAAAGCCAGTGTGCGGGAAATATCTCCGAGGATCGGCAACAAATCGACAAACATCTGGATGGGCCTGGTCCAGAGCAGACCGCGTCGGGAAGCCCAGATGAGAAGCGCGATCCCCGCCGCGCAGCTTCCCACAATCGTCAGATAAATGAGGAGGCCTCTCTCGCCGACCAGTCCGAAGCCGAGCGGATCCAGCACGATGTCGCCCCTCTTACCGATCTCACCCATGATCCAGATAAGAAACCCGATCACAATGATGGCAAAGGTAAGTTCAAACAGCGGCCAGACGAGGAGCGACCAGAATGTACGGCGTCGGGCGATTTCTTCTTCGTAATATCTGGCAAGGAGGCGAAAAGCCTCGGGCAATTTGCCGGTCTCTTCTCCAATGCGGACAATTTGCAGAAAAAGGCGTGGGAAATAATCTTCGGTAAGGGCCAGTGCATCGGCCAGGGCATAACCTTTACTAACTGCCTCCGCGATGATCCGCATTGCTCGCCGGTAGGCCCCACCACTGGCGCGTTCCGCTTCCCGCCGGCAAATGGTTCGCAGGTCCACGCCGGCCTCGATTTGGGTTGCCAGGCGCTGGCAAAGCTGTACGAGCTGACGTTTGGTGATTCGGCTACCGAGCAGCATGAATAACCTGTGACGTTGTCTGCCGAGGATAATCTCCTGAACGAACGCAACCAGGTATCTGAAGTCAGCCGAGTGACCCCGGTGCTGACCGGAAATGACATACGCAGGCCGTGCCGGTATCCCCGCGCTGCGCTCTTCCAATGTCTGTCACTGGCGTTCCCGTGGAGTATCCTCAGACACTGATTCCAGTTTGTCTATCGCGTCATCTTACGCCCGGTTGAGCGGCTCTGCAAACGCTCATTCGCCTGACACCCCACTTTTTGCCAGGATCTGCAAAAGTCCAGAACCTCAATGTGTTGTCGGGGCTGTTCATGAATGGCCTTTGCTGATGCGTGCCGCGTCCCCCTTTACGCGAGAGCGATTTATCGCTCCTACGAGTATCCCAGTTCTTCTCTGGTCATCCCGGTCATCGAAGGGGTATCGGCACGGCGAGCCAAAGGTTGGAGTCGGCTGTTCTTTCGATTGCTTCGGAGAAGTTGGAAATGGCTCTGGTTTCCACCGGTGCTTGACGCTTCAGCAGCGTTGCCGTAAAAGTGAAGGGTTACGGTCCAGGGAACACAGAATGTGAAGTGATACACTGACCGGTAAGTTTGAGGACCCACCCATGGTTAAAGTCGTCGTGCTCGATCCGATTTCCCCCGAGGGTCTGAAGCTCCTGGAATCGGCAGGAATGATCGAATACGAGGTCCGCACAGGTCTTAAAGGTGAGGACCTTCGCAAGACGCTCGCCGAGTTCGATGGGGCGATCTGCCGCAGCGGGGTGAAGATCACCGCCGATGCTCTGGAGGGGAACAGGCGATTGAAGGTCATCGTTCGCGCTGGGGTGGGCACAGACAATATCGATACCGCGGCCGCAACACGCCAGGGTATCATCGTCATGAATACGCCGGGTGGCAACACGATAGCCACCGCAGAGCACACCATGGCGCTGATGCTGGCCCTCTCCCGGAATATCTTCCCCGCGTACAAAAGCCTTCTGGAGGGGAGGTGGGAACGCCACCAATTCATGGGAACCGAGCTGTGTGGCAAGACGCTGGGTATCATCGGCCTGGGTCGGGTCGGGCAGGCCGTGGCTGAGCGGGCCCTCGCTTTCAAAATGAAGGTCCTCGGGTATGATCCGTTTTTGCCGGAGCACCGGGCACGGGAATTGGGTATTCGTACCTGCCGAACTCTGGACGACCTTTTCCCCGAGGTGGACTACCTCACGGTGCACACGCCACTCAATGATCAGACGCGCAACCTTATCGATCGGCCTCAAATTCAAATGATGAAAAAGGGGGTGCGCATCATCAACTGTGCGCGAGGGGGCATCATCAACGAAGACGCATTGCTGGAGGGCCTGGAGAGTGGTCACATCGGTGGTGTGGCCCTCGACGTCTTCACGAAGGAGCCATGCACCAACAGCCCTCTTTTTGGAAAGCCCAATGTCTTGTGCACTCCGCACCTCGGCGCCAGCACGGAGGAAGCCCAGACAAATGTGGCCATCGAAGCGTGCGAGCTGCTGGTTGATTTCTTCACGACGGGCGCCGTGCGGAACTCCGTCAACATGGCGCCACTGGACCCCAAGACGCTGGAGGGCCTGCGCGGGTACTTGGACCTTGTTTACCGGTTGGGCCTTTTGATGGCGCAGATCGATCGCGAGCCACCCACCCGCTGCAAAATCCGTTATCAGGGGGAGGTGGCCAATCGCGACACCCGCCTGCTTTCGGCGGCGTTTGCTGCGGGGCTTCTTCAGCATGCCCTGGAGCAATCGGTCAATCTGGTCAATGCTCCCGTTTTGCTTCAGCAACGGGGAATTGAACTGGCCGAAGAACGCACCACGGATATCGGCGATTTCGCCTCTCAGGTGACGGTGGAAGTTTTTCGGAATGACAAGTCGGCGCTGGCGGCCGGCGCGCTGTTCGGTAAATCACTGCCCCGACTTGTTCAGAAAGGGGATTTCAGGCTGGAAAGTCCCTTGGAAGGGACGATGCTCATCATGTATCACCGCGATGTGCCGGGGGTGATTGGGCGGGTCGGCGAGATCTTCGGTCGCCACAACGTCAACATCGCCTTTCTTTCGCTGGGACGGGCCGAAAACAAGCCCGGCGGCGATGCGATTGGCGTTCTCGCCCTCGACAGCTACCCACCGGCGGAATCGATCGCGGAGATTCTCAAGTTGGAGCCGATCCATCGGGCGACCGTGGTGGTCCTGCCGCCGCGGGGAGAGCTTCCCCCCTGGCTGGGCGTCGGCATGCCCAAATAGGGATGCATCAGGGCAACGCAAACGGGAAAGCCGCACTGAATTTGCATCCCCCGGCGGGTGAGCTATTCTACTAGTGCCGGTCGTACTGAACCGGTTCTGGATTTTTCTGTTCGAGGGGAATTCCTGTCGATTTCTAGAAGGGACAGGATTTTCAGTGCGAGGACCCGCCATGAATTCCGATGCGATTTTCCCAGACAGCGCAACTTCCCAGCCTGCCAGTGGCGAGCCGGTTCCCGTGTTCGTGGACCGCCGTAAAAATCCGCACGGGACACCGCCCGATGGCAGGGAAAGACGCCAGTTTGCCAATTCATATGCGGATCTTTCGCCCGAAGCCCGGGAATTGGGGCAGGCCATCGACGCGTACAAACTGCAGCATCACCGTCGATTCATCAATTACGAAGAACTACTGGCGGTCATTAAATCGCTTGGCTACCACAAATAGGAAATAACGGTCAGCGAACGAGGGGCTTTCGCTCGCTTGTCCTTTCCCGGAAATGCCGTTTCGACGTCCGCAGGGCCGGTCTGAAACGCCGCCCCGATTCTACTCATCCTGGCCCCGCGCCTTGGGGCATCCGGCACGGGTGTGAGTTCTGTCCATGCCCGTGATTTCAATCAAGTTGTTCCGCGCTTTGCGACGGGACGTTTCATCGCCTTTGGGGTCGGCCCGAGTTCCTAATCGTCTCAAAAAAGCTATAGTTTCGAGAAGGGCCATCAAGGGCTGCGGGGAGTTTTTCTGTTCCGAATAATGAGGAGCCTCCGGAGTCGTTCGTTGAAGGAGAGTCTCAGAGCGATGCCAAGTCCAACTGTTGATCTTGCTGTTGTTCCCGTGGCGGGACGGGGCACCCGACTGCTACCACTGACCAAGAGCCAGCCGAAGGAGATGCTGCCTGTCGGACGAAAGCCGGTTGTCCAGTATGTGGTGGAGGAACTTGTTCGGTGTGGAATCAAACGGTTTTTGTTCATCACGGGGCCCGGCAAAACCGCCATCGAAAACCACTTTGACCTCAATCCGGAGCTGATCCAGATGCTCCGGGAGAGCGGGAAAGAAGAGCTGCTGAAGGAGCTGTCGTTCGAGCGGGCGGAGGTGGACTATTTCTACACCAGGCAGAGACGCCAACTGGGGTTGGGCCACGCCGTCCTGTGTTCCGCAACGATGGTCAAGGACCAGCCGTTCGTTGTGGCCCTGGGAGATTCGATTATCGGTCTTCAGGCCCAGTCGGATGTGGTGCGTCGGATGATCACGCTTTTCGAGGCGGAGTCGGCGGACGCCGTTATCGCGTTTGAGACAGTTCCCCGCGAAGACGTCGTCCATTATGGAATCGCCCAGCCCGTGGGGAACGATCTGAACAATGGCAAGGAGTATTTTCGACTGGCGGGGATCATCGAAAAACCAACTCCGCAGGACGCGCCAAGCTGTTTGGCGGTGGCAGCGCGGTACGTCTTTCGGCCAGCGATTTTCGACCATCTGCGGCGAACGCCGCCCGGCAAGGGTGAAGAAATCCAACTCACGGATGCCATCCAGCGAATGATCGAATCGGGAGGGAACGTGCTCGGAATTCGTCTGCCGCCGCACGAACGCCGGTTCGACATCGGCAATTTTGATAGCTATTTTCGGGCATTTTTGGAGTTTGCCCTGGCCGACGAGGAATGCGGACCGGGATTGCGAGACTTCCTGAAACGCGTGCTCGAAACCCAGGAAAGAATCGGGGCAGGGCAGGGGAGAGAATGACGTTACGGCAACGGTGTCAGCGATGATCATTATCAAACGGCGTGCGTATGCTCGGGCGGGTCTGCTGGGAAATCCGTCAGACGGTTATCACGGAAAAACCATCTCCGTGATCGTGCGGAATTTTTACGCTGAGGCCGTGCTTTATGAATGGGATCAGGTGGAGCTGGTTCTCAGCCAGGAAGACCGCAGTCGATTTGACAGTGTCTATGATCTGGCGCGGGATGTGCGGCTCCACGGATACTACGGTGGGATCCGCCTGGTGAAGGCGACCATCAAAAAGTTCGTCGAGTACTGTCAGGCACAGGGGATCAAACTCCACGAAAAGAATTTCTCCATCCGTTACCAAAGCACGATACCGAGGCAGGTAGGGCTTGCGGGATCGAGCGCCATCATCGTGGCGGTGTTGCGGTGTCTCATGGATTTTTATGGCGTGCAGATCCCGCAGCGGGTGCAACCGTCGCTGGCCCTTGCCGTGGAAACCGAGGAGCTCGGCATTGCCGGAGGACTTCAGGACCGAGTTATCCAGGTTTATGAAGGACTCGTATTTATGGATTTCAGCCGAGACAAGATGGAGAATATCCATGGCTACAACTGCGGAGTTTATGAGCCGTTAGATCTCGCCTATCTGCCG
>NZ_JACIYL010000253.1 GCF_014359955.1 Thermogutta sp.
TATTTGGGCACTTTGGGCCCGAGGGCACGTCCAGTTATTTTGGCGATCAATACTCACGATCTGTTTTAAGTCCCGGCATTGGGACGGGGTAGCGTCCGTCGGGCCCCAGTTGGAGCGGTGCCGGGGAGTCCATTGTCAACTGGTCAAGGCCCGGCGCCATCTCATGCGAGCAGTTGAGCATTTCTTCGTAGGTGATTTCGCGACCGGTGTGCGCAGACATCCGGCCCATCGATGTGACAAGGCTTGCTTTGACACCACGTTCGGCTTCGTTATGGGGTTTGTCATCCAGGATGGCATCGATGAGGGCGTTCCATTCGTTCTGGTAGGGGTCGCGTTCTTCCGGTGGAACCTTGGATTCCCACTCTAAGGCAGACATATCGGGGGCCTGGCCCTTGAAGATGCGGGAGGGCAGACCGCAGTCTCCACTGGCGGACACCAGCGCCGACCCTTTGGATCCGTGGACATAGCTGTAATAGACGTTATCGGCGCCTGCCATGCAGCGGCCGTCGAAGCAGAATTTACTCCCGTCCGCGTAGGTGTACTCCACTGCATAGACATCAAAGTTCTGATCGATGTAGGGCACACCCTCGGGGCTCGTTTTGTAATGTCGGCCACCCAGCCCCATCGCTTTGACAGGCCAATCGTTTTTCATCCAGGCAAGGTGATCGATGATATGGATATAGAAGTCGCTGTAGGACCCACCACTGGCCCAGAGAAAGCTGTGGAACCGCCTAACCTGGTAAAGCAATTCGCTGATTCCTTCGGGCTTGGGGGTGGAAGCGAAATAACCGACCGGCCCATGCATGCGGTATCCTCGCTCGAAGATGATGTCGCCAATGGCACCGTCCTGAAGACGCTTGTAGAGCTCTTGCAGGGCGCGACTGTGGCGCGACATCAATCCCACGCCGACTTTGAGGTTTTTCTCTACCGACTTTTTGGCCAGTTCGAACATCCGTTTGCTGGTTGGACCATCGACAGTCACCGGCTTTTCCATGAAAACATGGAGGTTCTTCTCGATCGCATAGGTGAAGTGCACCCAGCGGAAGGCGGGAGGCGTGGTGAAAATCGCCACATCGCCGGGGCGAAGGCAATCCATGGCCTTTCGGTAGGCGTCAAAGCCAATGAATTTGCGATCGTCGGGGACATCCACCTGGTCTCCGAATCTCTGTTTGAGGCTGTCGTAGCTTGAGTTCAGACGGTCGGTGAAAACGTCAGCCATCGCGACGAGCTTGATAGGGACTCGTTTGACAGACATTGCGTTCGCCGCGGCGCCCGTACCGCGTCCTCCACACCCGATGAGGGCGATCCGGATGGTGTTATCCTCCGCAGCATGGACATGCGGCACCATTGCCGCACTGACGGCCGTAGCGGCGGCTAGTTGGCCTGTGTTTTTGAGAAATTCACGTCGGGACGACTTCGAGACTTGGTCTGACATTGCAAGCAACCTCCACACATGCGTTAAACGGACATTTGGTGAAAGAAAAAACTTTCGGCCTGCCTAAAAAGGGGTGGTCGAGCTGTTCTGCCTTCTTGCATTTTGAGGGCAATGTTACAGCAGTACAAAAACCTGTCTGCCGCCTTGTATTGTCGTCGGCCGATTTTGGCTGTCAACCAAGTAGTCTATCTCCTTCGGTAAAAAACTTCATGGTTTCGACTGGTCTTCGGAAAGCCACATTGCGAGTGCCCAAGCGAGAACAAATTGCATGGGATGAGCAGCAAAGCCAGGGGGCTGGGGTCTCACGAATTCTCTCACCGCGTTGCGCGGCCCGAGGCGGCTAGTTTCGCCCGCAGCGCTGCCACGACCGGCGGAGGCAAAAAACGGGAAAGTTCCTCATCGGAGGCAATGGGGGCAATTTCTTTGATTAGCGAACTGGAAACATGGGCGAGTTCGCCATCGGCAATCATGAAAAGTGTTTCCACATCCGGGGCGAGGCGGCGGTTGGCCATCATCATGGTGATTTCCGCCGCGATATCGGTGATGGGACGGACGCCACGGATCATGATTTTCGCGCCACACTCGCGAACAAAATTGACGGCCAAACCGCGAAACGTGCGGATCTCGAGGTTGCTAAGATGGGGCGTGGATTGCCGTATGAGCTCCTCACGTTCTTTGGCATCGAACATCGGAAACTTATGGATGTTCACCCCAATCCCCACAATGAGCCGGTCGAACAATCGGCTGGCGCGTTCCATCACGTTGAGGTGGCCAAGAGTGATCGGGTCGAAAGACCCGGGGTAAACGGCGATGCGAGGATCGAGCTGCGACATGGCCGGTTCTCCAATCAGACGATGGCGTGTTCGTTCCCAACCGATTATATTACGAAAAAACTTGCGTCGATGCACGCACGGCGCAGCCGTTGAAAGCTCGATCCAGCCGTTTGCTGCGGAGGACTGACCATGACGATTTCACGCGTACCAGATGGCCGATGCCAGCCCCGTGGGCCCTGGTTGAATATGGCGGTTGGGGCCTTTGTTGTCCTTGCCGGTGTTGCACCGGCTTACGGCCAGCGCCACATGGAGAAGCTGGACCGGGGATTTGTCGCTGTGCAGGCCGGGCCCCGTGCTGTTTATCTCACCTGGCGATTGCTTCGCGAGGACCCGCAGGACATTGCTTTCCATGTTTATCGCCAGAATCTGGATGGTGGAGCCACCGTTCGACGCAACCAGGAACCCATCACTCGGACCTGCGACTTTGTGGACGAGGAAGTCGATCCGGGGAACTACCGGTATACTTTGCGGGCTGTCAGACAGGGGCAGGAGACGGGTGAGCACACCTCGTTTGTTGTGACGGTCGGGGAAAAAGCCCGGCCTTACCTGTCCATCAAGCTCGACGGAAATCATACGTTTCAAAAGGTCGGCATTGCCGATTTGGACGGAGATGGCCGTCTGGATGTTGTCATCAAACAGCCGAACCAAAATATCGACCCCTATGAGGCCTATTGGAAGCCGAGTCCAGGCACTTACAAACTGGAAGCCTATACTTTAGCGGGCAAAATGTTGTGGCGATACGATCTTGGTTGGGCGATTGAACAGGGGATCTGGTACTCGCCCTATATCGTGTACGATCTGGATGGTGATGGAAAGGCCGAAGTAGCGGTGAAAACAGGTGAGGGGGATCCCCGCGGTCCCGACGGCCGCGTGCAAAGTGGACCAGAGTATCTCACAATCCTCGACGGGCAAACCGGGAAGCCCGTCACCCGTGTGGCTTGGCCGGCTCGGGAGATGTTTCCCAGCTACAACTATGCCTCGCGGAATCAACTGGCGGTGGCGTACCTCGACGGGAGAAGGCCAGCTCTCATCGTGCTGCGCGGTACATACAACGTCATGGTGGCCGTCGCCTATCGGTACGAGAAAGGGCAGCTTACGGAAATCTGGCGGTGGGACAACCGGGGTCTGGAAAGAAAGTACCAGGGACAGGGAGCCCACTGGACGCAGGCTGCCGATGTCGATGGGGACGGCAAGGACGAGATCATTCTCGGGTCGCTTGTCCTGGACGACAACGGAAAACCCTTGTGGAGTACAGGACTTGGCCATCCCGACCATGCCTATGTCGGTGATCTGGACCCCGAGCGGCCGGGAATGGAAATCTATTATGGAATGGAAACCCGGCAGCCGAAAAACGCCATGTGCATGGTGGATGCAAAAACGGGCGAGATTCTATGGGGATACGACGGTCCGACACGGCACGTTCACAGTCACGGCATGTGCAGCGACATTGATCCCCGCTATCCCGGCGCGGAGTGCTACAGTGCCGACACCGATCCGAAAAAGAACTTCGCCTGGGCCAGGCTGTGGAGTGCGCAGGGCAAGGTGATCAGCGAGGAAAACCTGGCGGGATTCGGTCCCTGGGTGGCCTACTGGGACGCCGACCCCTACCGGGAACTTGTCATCGGGTCGCGTATCCGTAAGTACCATCCCCCGCAAGAACTCGGTCCGCGGCTCGAGGGAAGTTACATCGCCACAGTGGATCTGGTGGGCGACTGGCGGGAAGAAATTATCACCACGGTGCCAGGGGAAATCAGGATCTATGCGACAACGATACCGGCCGTGGACCGGCGTCCCACTCTGCTTCAGGATCCACTTTATCGATTGGATGTGGCGATGGCCGCGATGGGATACTATCAACCACCGTTGACCAGTTACGACCTTGCCTCCCAGAAATGATCACCGCCCGTCGGTCGTCACCGCCGGGTTCTCTGTGGAGCACCGGTTGCTCATAAAAATTCGTCGTGCTGGGATGACGCGCCTGATACAATTCACCAGACTCCCAGCAACGGGAGTGCCCAGGGCCATCAAGATTTCTCCCATGGCCTGTTGAGTGGTGGCGTCCGGGCGAGGATCAGCCGAGGCGAACAGATGAAGCTCGGACCAGCGTTCTGTCCCTGCGTTTGATCCCACAGGAGTGCGTGCAGATGATGCTCTCTCTTAACGAACTGCGTCACCTTGCCCAGCAATTGAAGAGCGGTCAGCTCGATGTCGATCGTTTCGTCGAGGCATGTCAGAAATGGGGAATCGCCGATGTTGGCGAGGCTCAGGTTGATTTGGATCGGCAGCGAAGATGCGGTTTTCCCGAAGTGGTGTACGGACAGGGCAAAACCGTTGACGCGTTGCGAAAGATTTTCCACGCCCTCCTTGAAAACGGTGTCGATGTTTTTGCGACACGGATTTCGCCCGATAAGGCCGAGGTCTTGCTTCGGGAATTTCCTGCTGGACGGTACAACGCGGTGGCAGGTACGTTTCGCATCCCGAAGCAGGAGCCGCCAACCGATACGGAACCACGAGGTATTGTGACCGTGGTCACTGCCGGAACCAGCGATCTCCCCGTGGCCGAGGAAGCGCGAGAAACAGCTCTGTGGACCGGCGCCGAAGTTCGTCTGGTGCAGGACGTGGGAGTGGCGGGGCCTCACCGGCTGCGGGCCAATCTCCATCTCCTCGAGGATGCTGACGCCGTGGTGGTTGTGGCGGGAATGGAGGGAGCACTTCCCAGCGTGGTCGGGGGCTTCGTGTCCTGTCCGGTGATCGGCGTACCCACCAGCGTTGGATACGGGGCCAGTTTTGGCGGCGTCTCGGCCCTGTTGAGCATGCTCAATAGCTGTGCGGCCAATGTGGTGGTGGTGAACATCGACGCGGGATTCAAGGGTGGCTATGTGGCTGGGTTGATTGCGAAAAACAGTGCTCGGCGGCGCGCTTTGCTGGGGTCTGCAAAACAATGATCGAAAACAGTATTGCCCAAAATCCCCCTTTGCCGATATTGCCGGTGCGCCCCCGGGATGCCCATAAGGGCCGGTTTGGGACGGTCCTCATTGTGGGCGGGAGTTTGGGCATGTCGGGGGCGGCAGGGCTTGCTGGTCTGGCGGCTCTCCGCGGAGGCGCGGGCCTCGTCAGAGTTGCAACACCGGCGCCGG
>NZ_JACIYL010000254.1 GCF_014359955.1 Thermogutta sp.
CGGGCGTGCGGAAGTTGTTAGCCGAACCACCGACGGCACCGTGGACGGAGTGGGGCATGTGATCGGGTCTCCTACCGCCCGCTATCGCAACAGCGAGGGACTCATCCTCACAGGACCCGAGTATCTGACCGTCTTCGAAGGGCAAACCGGACGCGCCATCACGACCGTCCCCTACGTACCGCCGCGAGGTCGTGTCCAAGATTGGGGCGACGATTACGGCAATCGCTCCGACCGATTTCTCGCTTGCGTCGCCTATCTTGACGGCGAGCATCCCAGCGTGGTCATGTGTCGGGGATACTACACCCGGACTGTCCTGGCGGCCTGGAACTATCGCAATCAGCGACTTCAACTGATTTGGGTTTTCGACAGTGACGCGGGCCCGGCGTCTAATCGCGCTTATCGGGGTCAGGGCAACCACAATTTGGCCGTCGCGGACGTGGACGGCGACGGCTGTGACGAAATTATCTACGGTGCCTGCACTATCGATCATAACGGCGAGGGGCTTTATTCGACGGGCCTGGGACACGGCGACGCCCTCCATGTGACGGACATTGATCCCGACAGGCCAGGACTCGAGGTCTTCGGAATCCACGAACGTCCTTCCCACCCCTATGGGGCGAATCTGCGCGACGCTGCGACGGGCAAAATCTTGTGGGGATTGGCTTCGCCTGATGTAGCCCGCGGGCTGGCACTGGACATCGACCCGCGCTACCGTGGTCTGGAATGCTGGGCCATCGGTCAGGGACTCCAGGGACTGTACAATTGTCGAGGTGAACGCATTGCGCAACGTGCTCCACGATCATGCAACATGGGTGTGTGGTGGGATGGCGATCTGCTCCGAGAACTCCTCAGCGGCACCCGCATTGAAAAGTGGATCCCTGAAACCGAAAGCACGGTGACACTTCTCGACACAGCCCAGTACGGATGCGCGTCGAATAACGGGACAAAGGCCAATCCCTGTCTCTGTGCAGATATCCTTGGCGATTGGCGGGAGGAAATCCTATGGCGAACAAGTGACGGTCGCGCTCTGTATCTTTTCACAACCCCCGAACCCACCAAATATCGGTTTGTGACACTCATGCACGATCCCGTGTATCGGCTGGCCGTCGCGTGGCAAAACGTGGGCTACAATCAACCGGCTCACCCGGGATTTTACCTGGGAGAAGGCATGGAGCCACCAAAACGGCCGTCGATACGGCTCGTCAAAGCCCGGCCATAATCCAGGCGGACCCTTCATTCTTCGTCCCGGAAGCTCCCACAACCACGTCGCGGGCCGGGATTTCCTTGTTGCTTCGGAACAACGGTCTGTGAACAATAGGGGAAAACGTCGAGCTTATAGCGCGTCCATTCATCGGGACAGGAGTGACAGCGTTATGATGGGATCTCACCTTCTCGTTCTCTCTCGCCGCTATTCGAGCTTACTCCCACGAGTGTGGCTGGCCGTAGTACTTTTTGCGATGACAGTCTCTCCGCCGGTTCAGGTTGCCGTTTTGGCTGGGGCGGAACCTGCCATTCCGGTGGCCGAGGCTCCCAAAGATGTCGGCCAGTTACGGGGCCTGCAAAAGCAAGTGGCAGAATTGATTGAAAAGCTCAAACCATGCATCGTCTGCGTGCGGATCGGTAACACGCAGGGGAGCGGGGTGATCGTGACCGAGGACGGCTATGTCCTCACCGCCGGCCATGTGGTGGGCGAACCGCACCAGAGCTGCGAACTCATATTCGCTGACGGAAAGCGTGTCAAAGGGGAAACCCTGGGACGGTATCAGGATGCCGACGCCGGACTCATCAAAATCACCGAGGCCGGCCCGTGGCCCCACACTGAAATGGGGGTGAGCAAAGAACTGTCCGAAGGAGCGTGGGTGGTAGCGCTGGGCCATCCACTGGGTTACATGTCGGGGAGGCCGCCCGTTGCCCGATTGGGCCGGGTTCTTCGCAATCGGGACACCTTCATTCGCACGGACTGCCCCCTGGTGGGTGGAGATTCCGGTGGGCCCCTGGTGGATTTGACGGGCAAGGTGGTGGGCATTCACAGCAGAATTGCCGGTCCCACCACGATGAATTATCACGTTCCCGTGGACGTCTTCCGGTCCAACTGGGATCGCCTGGTCAAGGGAGAAATCTGGCAGGATCCCATGCCCGGCCGGGATAGCGAAGAAGTCAAACGGGTTGTTGCAGATGTTATCCGGCCGGAAGTTCGGGCGTGCGTCGTCATGGTGCGGTGCAATGGCCGCGACACAGTCCTGGGGACTGTGGTGGGCCCCGATGGCTGGATCCTCACGAAAGCCAGCGAACTGAAATCCCCCATCACCTGCAAACTTTCCGACGATCGAGAGCTCCCCGCTGAAATTGTGGGAATTTCGGAAGAGCACGACCTGGCCATGCTCAAGGTCGAAGCACGCCATTTGCCTGCCATCCCATGGGCTCGTTCTGTCGATTGCCAGCCGGGCTACTGGATGATCTCGGTCGGATTTCACCAGGATGTTCCGCTGGCCATCGGGATCGTGGGTGCTCCCGCGAGGCGGATTCCACCTCAACCCGGAATTTTGGGCGTCACGCTGGAGGACACCGAGGCTGGTCCTCGGATCACGCGGGTGATGGAGCAGTCGGCGGCCGCGGCGGCGGGAATTGAAGAAGGCGACATTGTGCTGGAAGTGGACGGGAAACCCACCCCCAAAACCACGGATGTCATCGAGGCGATTCGCCGCCATCGTCCTGGCGACACCGTCAAGCTCAAATTGCGGCGCGGTGACCAAACCCTGGAAGTCACCGCCACCCTCAAACAGTTGGATTCGCCAAGCCAGCGGCGGCGGGAGATGCAAAACCGCTCCGACGTCGGCCTGAGCCGCCGGGCAGACGATTTTCCGCGGGTCATCCAGCATGACGGCGTGGTCCCGCCCCAGCTCTGCGGCGGACCGGTGGTCGATATCGACGGTCGGGTCGTCGGCATCAACATTGCGCGGGCAGGCCGGACGGAGACTTACGCCATTCCCACAGACACGCTCCTGGGGTTGATGTACGATCTGATGTCAGGCAAGCTACGACCGGCGTCCGAGAACGCATCGGAAAGCAATTAGTCACGACTGAACCAGGCTTTTCCTCGCGATCCCAGACCACCGCGTCTGCGCGCCCATTGGCGGCGGATCCATCTTACCGCGCTTCGACGACCTGCCATTCCAGAATTCCACCCGACCAGTTGGGTTGCAGTTGGACCTCCAGCCGCAGGCCGGTCGTCTCCACCGGTTCAAATTGAACTTCGCTCCAGCCATTTTTGACCACGGGAAGAGTGCCTTGAATATTCACCGGGAGCCATGCCTCCCCTTTTCGGTAGAGAATTCGCCAACTGGCAGGCAGGCGGCAGTGCCCGCCACGGGGTTCGTCGTCGAACCAGTACACGCGGACCCCCTTCACAGCCACGGGCTTTTCCCAATCATACTGGACCCACTCCTGAGTGCCCCGATGATCCCACCAGGTAAACCGCGGGATTGAATGATCATTGGAATCCTTTGGTTCCATCCCGTCGTTGAGGGCCTCTACCGAATCATATCTCCAACAGTGAGAGGCAGAAGGCCGAGCCACTTCGGCGGCGGTGAGCGCCTCGTCTCCGGTGAGACTGGCTGGGTCTAGCGGCCGATACAGCTTGCCTTCCCAACTCGGGTCGTTGGGGTCGGGATGACGGGGTTTGCCCGCCTGCCGTACCCACACCACCATGGGCCCCGGATCGCGGTGATCCCACAGGTGATAGGGCACGAAGGTCAGTCGGCGACCGTCCGCTGCCGTGCCTTTGATCACCACGATTCCGCCCAGAAGGTCCGGCCGAAATTGGGTCTCAAACTGCGGATCCCTGGCCAGCACTGCGGACCGGACATCGAAACCGTTGTCCACGGCTTCCAGACAATAGACGATGGGGCCTCGCTGCACCGCCACGCGTCCTCGATCGGCCAGTACTTTGGGATGAGCCTCGATGCGCTCGACCGGCATCGCCAAATTGAGCGTCACCTTATCGTCGGCTTTCCACTTCCTGTGAATGACATAATAGCCCCGATCGAGATTGCTCACATTCACCGGGGTGGCCGCCTCATCATCGACGGCCACCGTGGCCTCTCGGCACCAGGAGGGAATCCGCAACCGCAGTATCCACTCCGCCTCCGCAGGCGGGGAGATAGTCAGTTCAACACGGCCGTCCCAGGGGTATTGCGTTTTCTGCCGAATGTTGACCGGTTGAGGAAGTCCCAGGTCAATTTTTGCCTCACTGCCAATGTACAGGTTGACGAATAACTCAGCGGGGTGATCACCCTGGGCAGGTCGAACCGCATAGACATAGCCAGGCACCGAGGGAATGAGGCGCACCACGTTGGTCGGGCAGCAAGCACAACCGAAGAAAGGCTGCCGATGATGATCCCCGGCGGAAGCCAGCGGATTGACGTAGAAGAAATGTTCGCCATCCAGCGCTACCCCCGAGAGCACACCGTTGTACAGCGTTCTCTCCAGAACGTCAGCATATTGGGCATCGCCGTGCATCAGCCCCAGGCGATACGCCCATAACACAAGTCCGATCGCAGCGCAGGTCTCGCAATAGGCGGACTCATTGGGCAGTTCATACGCCTCACCGAACGCCTCCCCTTCATGGCGTGCCCCAATTCCTCCGGTAATGTACATCTTGCGGAGAGTGACGTCCTTCCAGATGCGGTCCATCGCCGCCATCAGTTCGGGATCCCCGGTGTACGCCGCGACGTCCGCCACTCCCGAGTAAAGATACATCGCGCGGACGGCGTGCCCAACAATCTCGCTCTGCTGCCGAACAGGGAGATGATCCTGACAATACGGGCCGTAGGATTGCCGGTGCCTGGTATCGCCGCGTTCGTCAATGAAAAACTTGGCCAGATCCAGATATCGCTTTTCGCCAGTCACCTCATAGAGTTTGACGAGCGCCAGCTCGATTTCCTCATGGCCGGGCACACCGTACTTCTTTCCCGGACCAAAAATGCTGTCAATGTGGTCCGCCAGCTTGATGGCCACGTCCAGAAACGTCCGCTTGCCTGTGGCGCGATAATGGGCGACAGCCGCCTCAAAAAGATGACCGGCACAATACAGCTCGTGCATGACCGGCAGGTTGGTCCATCGTTTGTCGAGGCCGGTGAGTGTGTAATACGTGTTGAGATAGCCGTCCGGCCGTTGGGCCGCTGCGATCAACCCGATGATCCGGTCCACCTCTTTTTCCAACTGCGGATCCGGTTGCTGCGCCAGGGCATAGGAGGCCCCTTCCAGGACCTTATAAACGTCCGAGTCGTTGAAATAGATGCCTTCAAATTTTCCCTCCATGAGTCCGGCAGCCTTGGCGAAGTTGGAAATCCGCCCGG
>NZ_JACIYL010000255.1 GCF_014359955.1 Thermogutta sp.
GACACAGACGATCTCGTACCCGGCCGCACGTCGCCTGGCGATTTCTTCCCACGCTGCGCGCTCCTCCGCCGAAAGTCCCGTCAAAGACTCTGCTCCCGTGGACGCAACATGAGACACCGGCCTGGCCAGCGCCCGGCTGAAAGGGTCGGACAGTTTTATTTCCTGCTGGGAAGACATGCGATTGTCGCTCCGGCTGAGAGCAATGGGCAACGGCAGCCCGGCAGCCAGGGTCATTTCTTCCGGAGAACGCGTCCCCAGTTCCGGCGAAGCAGCCGGCCGGCTGTCCGTTCCCGCCACGGAGGTTCGCTGCGTTTCATCAGCGGTCTCGGATGCAACGTTTGCCACCTTGGGAGCCTCACCGTCGTGGGACGGCCTCCTGCTGGATGGCTCTCCTGTCGATCGGGCTGGTCCGCCCGGCGCTGCCTGCACCAACGTCGCCGGAGCCACGGGCGTTCCGTCCGTTCGATAGACCATGGCGAGATTGAGCCGATCCAACGAGCGATGAATCTCCCGCAGGGCCAAATAGATTCCCTCGTCCAGGGGCGGATCAGCGGCGTTGCACACACCGATGAGGAAGCCCTCGCTGGAAAAGAGGCCACCTCCGCTGCGTCCCACGACGGGTGCGCGGGAAGCCTCGATGTTCGCCGGGCCCAGATACTTATCGATCGCCGTGACCCGGCCCTTCCACACCGTCGGAGCCTGCCCCTCCCCACAGCCCACGGAATAAATGGCATCCCCCACCGCCAGTGGGTACCCAGGCGGCGCCACCCGCGCCACAACCACCGGCTGATTAGGCCGAATACTCAAAAACCCAATGTCCAATTTTTCATCATAGTGAATGAGCTGCGCGGGCAGGTTTTCGACAGGCTGCGGACCGAACAGATCCACCTGAATCGGCAGTCGCCCCTTGCTTTCCCGAAAGAGATGACCACAGGTGATGATCAGGGCCTCGCCTCCTCGAGCATCGATGATTGTGCCCGATCCCGTCGACCGGCCTCGCGAGTCTTCAATCCGAATCCGCACCGTGGCTGCGATGAGATCCTCCTCTGTCGGTGCGGCGAACCGACACTGCGGATCGAATGGGGGCAGGCTTCTCCGCTGAAGACTGGCGCCACTGCTCGGCGATTGCGAGGAGACCGTGCAAGCATTTGCTGCTGTGCTTACGGTTGTCTGTGCGGGGATGTGTGTCGCTGTGGAAAGCGGCGGCTGTTGCGGCGCCAAACGACACAGCAGCCGAAGTTGATCGAGGCTGGCCGGTCCGACAATGCGGTCCACCTCTCGCCCGTTGACGATCATCACAAAAGTCGGCACCGCGTTAACGCGAAAGCGCCGCGCCAACCCCGGCTCTCGATCGATATTTACTTTCCGCACCGGGTAGCCAGCCCGGTGGAGCTCTTCCACCACCGGCATCATCCGCTGGCAGGGGCCACACCAGTCCGCGTAAAAATCTAAAAGGACTGTCTGACCTGTGAGTTCATCGGCCCTCAGGGAAGGAACCGGCAGGATCCCCAGGCACTGCCCGAGAAGAATCACCCCCAGCAGACACCTGTGGCGCGGTGGCCGAAGTATCACACAGCGCATCGGCAAACCCTCCAGAAAAAGGTGAGAACGCCACCTGCGAATGACTTTCGAGGAGGTCGCCACCCTGGCCACCAGGTGAGCGAGCGCGATGCGAAGAGGCCGGCCAATTCCAGGGCGCTGCGGACGAGAAGGCCCTGTGCGCCACGACCTGCCGGCTTGGCTGAGAGCATCGACCGTCCATGGTCACCAGATACTTTCGATCCAGGGCAACCTCCGTGTTCCCTCGACGTGCACGATCCGTCAACCGTTGCTCACGAGATCCCCTCCCGGCGGAGCCGCCGTGGGTCGTCCCTCCTGTTCCGCCCACCGGGAGACACTCATTAAATACCACAAGGCAGCTCGATGGCAATATCAAATTGGTGCGGCTGCCAATTCGGCAGTGAGCCGACCTCGATACTCCCATTTCAGCGTGATAAAGAACCACCCATCTCTGCGGGGACTCCGGCGAGCAAAAGAGCATTCCAGGTCGATCGAACGCGGCAACGAGGTCGCTCGGCAGACGTTAACCGTTGAATGACGGACCTGACAGGCAGGTCCCTCCGACACTTTTTCGGAGGGGCACGCTTGTCGTGCCCGAAAAACGGAAATGGATGATCGAACGTTGCACGGCGGACCCGACGAGCGGGTCCCTCCGGGAAAAAGTCTCTCCGGGCTGAATCTCACCCCTTTTAAGACCTTGCCAACTTTTCCAGGCCTTTCCCGGCGTGGAGACAAAGTGGGGACAGGTCAAATGTTCCCCTTATTGCGGCAGGAGTCACCGCCGTGTACCCTGGGAAACGCCTGTTTGGGTCGCGCAAACCGGAGTTTACCTTCTTTTGCCGAGGAGGATCACCATGCGTCGGCTTCCCTTGAAAATGTTAATGGTCGCGATCGTGTCGCTGGGCGTCTGTCCAGTGTATGGACAGGAACTCGTCATAGCGGAGGGTGGGCAGTCGTCCTATCACATTGTTATTCCTGAGAAGGCCAGCGAACCCGTGCGTCACGCCGCAGACGAATTGGCCAAATTCATGCGCGAAATGACCGGAGCGAACCTCTCCATTCGGACGGACGCCTTTCAACCCGTCGCCGACCACGAAATCCTGCTGGGCAACAATCGCCGATTGCAGGAACTGGGCATCCAAATTGACTGGCAGAAGCTGGGCAAGGAAGGTTACACCATCAAGACGGTTGGCCAACGGCTCATCATTGCCGGTGGCGAACCCCGGGGCACGCTTTATGGGGTTTATGGTCTGCTCGAAGATCACTGGGGATGCCGCTGGTTCACCCCGGATTGCAGCCGAATTCCCCACCACGATCGGCTCACCATCGGACCTCTCGACGAAACGATCGTTCCTGTCCTGGAATACCGGGAGCCATTCACCTACGACTGTTTCGACGGAGACTGGTGTGCCCGAAATCGCGTCAACTCCTCGGCGGGAAGGCTGGGTCCGCAGCACGGCGGCAAGATACGGTTTGGTAACGGGTTTTTCGTCCACACCTTCAATCGGCTGGTTCCCCCGGAAAAATATTTCGACGAACATCCCGAGTATTTTGCACTTGTGAAAGGCAAACGCCTGAAGGACCGCACGCAGCTTTGCTGCACCAACGAGGATGTCATCCGAATCGTCACGGAAGAGATTCTCAAGGCGATGGAGCACGATCCCGAGGCGTTTGTGTTCTCCGTTTCCCAGAACGACTGGTACAACTACTGCGAATGCGAAAAATGCCAGGCCCTGGCCAGGGCCGAGGGGAGCCAGATCGCGCCGGTGCTTCAGATGGTCAATCGCGTGGCGGAGGCCGTGGAGAAACGCTTCCCCGACAAGGCCATCGAAACGCTGGCCTATCAGTGGACGCGGAAGCCGCCCAAAACGATGCGTCCCCGACCCAACGTGATCATTCGGCTGTGCTCCATCGAGTGCTGTTTCGCCCATCCGCTGGCCACCTGCGACCTTCCGGCCAACAAGGCGTTCGTGGAAGACTTGCGAGGCTGGGCGAAAATCTGCAACCGGCTGTGGGTGTGGGACTACGTCACCGATTTCCGACACTACCTGCTGCCGTTTCCCAACCAGCGGGTCCGCAATGACAATATCAAGCTCTTTGTAGAAAACAACGTGAAAGGAATTTTTGAACAGGACACCTACAACACACCCAACAGTGAACTGGCGGCACTCGGCGGCTATATGACGGCCAAGTTCCTCTGGAATCCCGATTATGATGAAAACCTGGCCATGAACGAGTTCTTGGAAGGCTACTATGGGGCGGCGGCTCCGTTCATCCGCCAGTACATCGACGCCCTCCACGATCGCGTGGAAAAGGAAAACATCCATTGCAGCATCTGGATTCCTCCGACCCATCCCCACCTCACGGACGAACTGCTGGTGGAAGCCAACCAACTCTGGCAGAAGGCGGAAGACGCGGTCCACGATGATCCGACGCTGCTCCAACGGGTGAAGATCGGTCGGCTGAGCGTGGATTACGCGATTCTGGAGCGTGCCCGGCTTGCCCCGCAGAAAGAGCCGTTGGCTTCACTGGCCCGGCAGCGATTTCGGCCGTTCGTGGAACTGATTCCCGTGGCAGGAATCACCCGACTGAATGAGTGGAACTCCCTCAATCTGGAGGAGTACCGGAGTAAGCTGGCGGAGGCCCTGGGACTGGATTCGCGGTAAGGTTTTTGCAATAATGAAGGTCGTCCATTGCCCCAGCCCCCAGGAGCAGCCGCGGAGTGCCCGCCTTCGCGGCTGCTCCGCTTTTGCAGGCCGATGTGTCCCTGCGGTGATCACGCCGATGACGTCTTCGGAACAGTCCCCCTTTCCCGTCAGCGATGCCACCACGCCGGTCGCCCGGCTGCGCGAGATCGTTGAGCGATTCGTCCAGGAGAGGTCATGGGAGCCGTTCCACACGCCCAAAAACCTCGTCATGGCGCTGGCCGTGGAAGCCGCCGAACTGATGGAACACTTCCAGTGGCTCACTCCGGAGCAGGGGGAAGCGGTCGCCCAAAACCCTGAACAGCGGGAAGCAGTGGCCGACGAAATGGCCGACGTCTTCTGCTATCTACTGGCCCTTTCCAGCCGATTGGGAATCGACCTCACGACGGCTGTGTTGCGAAAGATGGAAAAGAACGTCCAGAAATACCCAGCCGAGATTTACCGGGGGTACTTCGGACCCGAGGATCCTCGCTGGCCGGGTCCAGGGAGCAGTCCTGCCTCGCAATAATCGCACAGATCGGCAACCCACTTCCCGCACCGCCCACGGCTCGCTCCCTCAAGGCGAATTCGGCCTGGTTCGACCCATCCCAACTTTCCTCCGCTCGGGAAAAGGCCTGAGAATTTGGGCAAGGTTTTGAGAGCGGTGAGCTTCCCCTCGGAGGGACCTGCTTGTCACGTCCGCTTTTTCAACGTTGGATAAACAATTCCACTTCATCGGGCACGACAGGCGTGCCCCTCCGAATAGATCCCTTCCGGAGGGACCTGCTTGTCAGGTCCGCCGTTCGAGGTTCGATCATCCATTCCCGTTCATCGGGCACGACAAGCGTGCCCCTCCGAACGATTTCCTGGAGGGACCTGCTTGTCGGGTTCGCGCTCAACTTCGATGTGGATTGAATTTACAAAACTTGCGCCTATACTTATGTAAACGAAATGTTGAGAAAAATCCGACGGGACTTTTCCCAGAAAACAACTCACGAGCACCGTTTTTTCGATAGGCCCGTGCTTATCGAAAACGGGCGACGGTGGCTATCACCCGCCTTCTGGAGCTTTTCCAAATATTCCCGCCACGGTGACACCAACGGG
>NZ_JACIYL010000256.1 GCF_014359955.1 Thermogutta sp.
AGGACAACCCACCAGCGATTCATCGTCTTGACCGTTCCCATTGTCTCTCCTCCCGGAAGCAAGACGCCCAACCGTCGCGGCTCCCGGCTGATCCCGGCCGCGATAACCGCTCCGATTTACCCGACAGAACCCTTCGTCCCGATCAAAAAGGCCAGACAACCTGGCACGACGTTTCGCCCCCCGCAGCGACGAGCCCCGTTCGCTGCGCCCCGTTCAAGTCGCATCACCCGCCAAACAGCTTGAGGACGTATTCCCGCCCTTTCTGGTGAGCCTCGCGGGCTCCCATCGTGTTGGGAGATCCCTGTTCCACAGCCTGTTCGAGCACAAGATGCGGACGCACGCCCAATCGCTTGAGCTCATTTGCCAGACGAACGTAGTCGATATCACCCGGACCAAAGGCTTCGGTCCAAACTCCATCCTGCGATTGACGGAGGTGCAGCTCGCACACCCGAGGCCCGTAAAGTTTGATCACGTCGAACAGGGCCACCTGCGAATTGCCCGACCCCCGGTAAATCCAGTGCGCATCTAGACACAAACCCACATTCTCGGGGTTGGTGGCCAGCATCATATGGTGGAACTCTCGCGCCGCCATGCGAAGTTCCATGTCGTGGTTGTGGTACGCCAGCCTCAGACCGCGTTCTTTCAGAGCCGCGCCCAACCGGTCCAGGGCGCGCGCCTGGATTTCCAGTTGTTCGTCGTTCTTGTCGATGTTCGGTTCCTGCCGATTCCAGGAGATCGGGCTGGGATTGGTAACGACAAACCGAGTTCCCAGACGCGACCGTGCCTTTTCCGCAACCGCAAGGACGCGCTCGATGGACTGGTCGGCTGCCTGTGGATCGTGAAGCACAGTATTCATGTAAAACGACCGCATCTCCAGATGGTGTTTTTCCAGCAGGGGTGCCAACCTGTCCACGTCCTCCGAAGTGTTGAGAATGGGCTCGAAACCATCCAGGCCGGCAGCCGCAATCTCTGCCAGGCCCGCGTCCAGGTCGGCGTTGAAGTCTTTCTTCTCCCGGCGGTAAAAAGTGAACCATGGATACACGTTCGTGGCTACGTGAAGTTGGCTCTCTGCCGCGGCCAGATACTCACTCGCGCGTGCTGTGAGCCAGCCAGTTCCGTGCGCCGCACAAACGGCGGCGGTTCCTGCTCTCAGAAAGCTGCGTCGCGATAGCTCAGCCATTGCACGATCCTCTTTGAAGCAGTGATAATAAAATCTTCCACACAGGGCGGTCCCGCCTCTATCCAACGGGCCAGCGTCGGACAGGGCTTACCGCAAGTCCGTCATCCTAAAGTTAAAAGGAAGGGCCCGCCGCAAGGCGAAGCAGATTTTTTAGTCGGTCCAAAATATACTCGGGAAGAACCCACCCACGCAAGTCGCGGCTCCACAAGGTTCTCCAGAATGGAGGAGCACTCACCATGCAACGCACCAGTTCCGTTTCGTTTCTTGTTCGATCGCTCCTGCGGCTGACAGTGTTGGGCAGTATTCTGGTCGGAGCACTGCACCCGAGCGCAGCGGAAGAAAAGTTCCCGCCGCCGGTGGTGTCTCAGGGTTTCGGAGTCAACATTCACTTCACGGATGCCCGCCCGGGCGAAATGGAGATGCTGGCTGCTTCCGGAGTCAAATGGATCCGCATGGATTTTACCTGGGCGGCGACCGAACGAAAGCGAGGAGAATACGATTTCTCAGCCTACGAGCGGCTGATGAACTCGCTGGAAAAGCACGGCATTCGTGCCCTCTTTATCCTCGATTACGGCAATCCCCTCTATGACGACGGCCTGGCCCCCCACACCGACGAAGGGCGTCAAGCCTTCGCACGCTGGGCAGCGGCGGCCGCCAAACATTTTCGTGGCAAGGGCATTCTCTGGGAGATGTACAACGAGCCCAACATCAGATTCTGGAAACCCGAGCCCAACGTGCAGGATTACATCAAACTGGCCGTGGAAGTCGGTAAAGCCCTTCGTCGAGAAACTCCGGAAGAACTGTACATAGGTCCCGCCACATCGCGGATCGATCTGAAGTTCCTGGAAGCCTGTTTCCAGGGCGGGCTACTGGAATACTGGGATGCCGTTTCGGTGCACCCTTATCGGCAGACGCCCCCCGAAACCGTTCTTCCTGAGTATGAAAAACTGCGTCAGCTCATCGATCAATACGCCCCAGCCGGTAAAAAAATCCCCATTATTTCCGGAGAGTGGGGGTATTCGGCTGTATGGAAAAACTACGATGAAACGCGACAGGGGAAGTATCTGCCCCGCCAGTGGCTCATCAACATCAGTGCGGGGATCCCGGTCTCAATCTGGTACGACTGGCACGACGACGGCCCGGACCCAAAAGAGCCCGAACACCATTTCGGAATCGTTGCCCATCCCTATCATGCGGGGCGGGATCCCGTGTATGACCCCAAACCTGCCTACCGGGCGGCGCAAACACTGTCTCGGGTACTCCAGGGTTTCCGATTTGTGAAAACTTTGCAAGCTGAGGGAGGTGATGGGGGCCCCTGCTGGGCGCTCCTTTTTGAAAAAGACCAGAGGCCGGCCGTCGCCGCCTGGTGTCAGGAGGACGGCAGAACGGTTACCGTCCGATTGCCGATACCGCGGGGACGCTACCACGTGACAGACTGGTTGGGGCAAGATAAAGGCGTGCTTGAGGTTACATCCCAGCCGGTTGCCATACAGGTGACCGACAGCCCGACTTATCTGGTCGCCGAATGAGTGCGTCCAGGCCGGTCTCTTGCGGGCAGGAGCTTTTTCGGCAATCCGGACACCTGGATGTCCCCGGGTTGGTCCCGTCTGGTTCCGTAAGCTAAATTGGAAAGGAGCGTCCGCCCGACCGCTGGGTGAACATATGTGGTACCATCGGGCGTATCAACTCAAGCGTTCGGCAAGAGCAAGTTGCGTCTTGCTCCTGCCGATTGTTTCTATAGAGAGCCGGATGTCCCGTGTTAACAATGGTCAGCGGGTGTTGATCGTTCAGTCACGCAGTCCCGTGTGAGCACTCGTCGAGGATCCCCGTGAAACTTCAATTTCTTGGCGCAAACAGGCAGGTCACAGGGTCGCAGTACTATCTGCGAATAGGACAAACACGGCTTCTTATCGACTGCGGCATGTTCCAGGAACGACAGTATCTCGATCGCAACTGGGACTCCCTGCCTGTTCCCCCCAGAGAAATTGATGCGCTCCTTCTCACACATGCCCATTTGGATCACTGCGGCCTGATCCCCAAACTGGTTCGCGAAGGATTCCGCGGGAAGATTTACACGACGGCCGCATCAGCCGATCTTGCCGAGATCATCCTCCGCGATTCAGCCCATATCCAGGTGGAAGATGCCGCCTACAAAAAGAAGCGCCACCGCAAGGAAGGTCGCACCGGCAAACATCCGGAAATTCCTCTCTACGATGAAACCGATGTGGAGCGGGCCTTGCCGTATTTCCAGCCGATTCCTTATCACGAACCGATTCAGTTAAACGGAGTCACCGTACGCTTTTTGGACGCCGGTCACGTGCTTGGCTCCGCATTTCTCGTGCTTGATGCAGTGGAAAACGGTCGGCGGCGGCGGATCGTCTTTTCCGGCGATCTGGGCATGCGGGACCGCCCTATTCTCAGGGATCCCGAAACCATCGACCAGGCTGACTACCTGATCATAGAGTCCACCTACGGTGATCGCGAGCACGATCACGGCCCGAGCGTCATGGAACAGCTTACGCGAGTGGTCAAAGAAACCTCGGCCCGAGGAGGCCACGTCGTCATCCCTGTTTTCGCCCTTGAACGGGCACAGGAACTCCTCTTCTACTTCAGTCGCCTGTACCGCGAAGGTAAACTCCCGCCCCTGCCGATTTTTCTGGACAGCCCCATGGCGGTACGCATCACCGAGGTATTTCGACGCCATCGGGAATGTCTTGATGAGGAGACGCAGGCGCTCATTGATGCGGATGAATCACCGTTCAATTTCCCCAACCTGCACCTCGTTTCCACAGTGGAGGAGTCGAAACAGGTCAACACCATGACTGTTCCCTCCGTCATTATGGCGACATCGGGAATGTGCACCGCAGGACGAATCAAGTTTCATCTGCGGCACAACATCGTCCGGCCGGAATCGACCATCCTGTTTGTGGGCTACCAGGCGAGGGGAACGCTGGGACGGCAAATACTTGACGGTAATCCTCAGGTTCGAATCCACGGCAAGGAGTGGCCAACTCGTGCCCGGATCGAGCAAATCCACGGTCTTTCCGGTCACGCCGATCGGCCGGCCCTGCTGAGCTGGCTCTCGGAAATCAAGCAACCACCAAAATCGGTGTTCGTTACCCACGGCGAAGAAAACGCGTCGCTGGCTTTCGCCGAAACGATCCGCAACCAGTTCGGATGGCGGGCAAGCGTTCCGGAATACATGGACGAGGTGGAACTGGAATAAAGCAAGCGGGCCACGAGAAAATTGTTCCCCGCCTCGGGAAATCAAATCATCACGACATGCGGTCGATCGCTTCCTGTGATCAACTTGGAGTAACCGCCAATCCTCCAAACCGGCGCACCCGTCGGGCGTAATCGCGGATGGCCTGTCGCAGGAGGTTTTCATCAAAATCCGGCCAGCAGACGTCGGTCACCCAAAGCTCCGCGTAACTGATTTGCCAAAGTAAAAAGTTACTGACCCGCAGTTCACCGGCGGTTCGAATCAGCAAATCAGGATCGGGCATCCCGGCCGTGTAAAGATGGGCGGAGAAGGTTGCTTCGTCGATATCTTTCGGACTGAGCTGTCCTTCGGCCACCTTCGTGGCAATGGCGCGGACCGCATCGAGAATCTCGGCCCGTCCCCCATAGTTGACTGCCAAACACAGACACAGCCCGGTTTGATCAGCCGTCATTTCGATCGTTTTGTCGATCTCCCGCTGCACCTGAGAAGGAATGCCTTCCCTTTTTCCGATAACCACCACACGGACGTTGTTCTCCAGAAAGGTCTGACGTTCCTCAACGATGTATTGCTCCAACAGTCGCAGGAGAAATTCGAGTTCGCCCTTGGGCCTTTTCCAGTTCTCGCTGGAAAGGCAATAAAGCGTGAGATATTCAATCCCCAGCCGCACGCACTCCTCCACAGTGCGTCTCACAGCCGCTACACCATGGCGATGCCCTTCAATCCGCGGGAGACCACGGCGCTGAGCCCAGCGCCCGTTCCCGTCCATGATCGCCGCTATGTGACGGGGCCGCTTCTCGGGAGGGACTTCAAAGTGCGAATCACTTTTGGCTGGCGATGATTTCATGGAGCACCCACCTCTCTCACAGGACCCAATCTCTCATCAGCTTGCACATGTTGATAACTGCTCAGGGCGACGACACCGCGAAAATTTTTCTAACCCAGATTTT
>NZ_JACIYL010000257.1 GCF_014359955.1 Thermogutta sp.
TGCGCCGCCGGTTGAAGTGGCGTGGGCGTCGGTTGTCACAGGAATGGGTGGATCGCATTGCCGACACCGTGGAGGCAATGGTGGCACGGCTCTTCTCTTCGGATACTCCGGCGGGGACAAAACGCAATCGCAGGAGGGCATCGCTCCCATGAAAAAACGCATCATTTTGCTGGTTGTCATCGCGGTTGTTGTCGGGCTGTCTTTATGGAGCTCGCAGCGTTACCGGGTTTCGCGGGTGGCCCAGGTGTCGTCGGCCCAGCCCTGGTGGAAGATCTGGTTGGAGGAAGTCTCTGGCAAGGTCTGGGAGCTCCACGGGAATGTGGAAATTCGCGAGGTGCGTCTGGGTTTCAAGGTGCCCGGGCGGATTGTCCGCCTCCATGTGGACGAGGGAGACACAGTAAAGCCGGGACAGCTCTTGGCGGAACTGGATCAGGCGGAATTCCTGGACGCGGTGCGTCAGGCCGAGGCAAGCCCTGGAAGCGCGGCGGGCTGAGCTGGCGGCCCTCGAAAATGGTTCCCGTCCTGAAGAGATTGAGAAAGCCCGGGCATTGACGGAGGCTGCCCGGGTGGCCGTCCGCAACGCGGAAATTGCGCTCCGCCGCGCAAAGGAGCTGGCACCCAAAGGGGCGGTTTCCCAGGAAATGCTGGATAATGCCCAGGCGGCCTACGATCAGGCCGTGGCCAACTACCAGGCGGCGGTGGCTGCACAGCGGCTGGTGGAGGTGGGACCACGTCAGGAAGAGATCGACCGCGCCCGGGGCCTTGTCCGGCAGGCGGAGGCCGTCCTGAAAGATGCCCAGCGACGGCTGGGCGACACGAAACTGCTCTCGCCCGTTTCGGGAGTGGTGCAGGTCCGCGTGCACGAAGTGGGTGATTTCGTCAACACCGGCGAGCCGGTCTTCTCCATCGCAAGGCAGGAAGAAGTTTGGGTGCGGACGTATGTGGCGGAAGAAGACCTCGATCGCATCCGGCCGGGCATGCCCGTGGTCGTACTCACCGATGGCGGGAACCAGTTTCCGGGGCAGGTGGGATTCATTTCTTCGGTGGCGGAATTCACGCCCAAAACCGTGGAAACCCGCGAAGTGCGAACGAATCTCGTGTATCGCGTGAGGGTACTGGTCAACGATCCGGAGTGCAAGCTGCGGCAGGGAATGCCGGTCCGCGTGCGGATTTCTGCCGAAAACCCCCCCGCAGGTGGCCAACCGGGGACACAGCCGTGATTCGCTTCGAGCAGGTGACCAAGACGTTTCCGCGAAGCCAGCGCCCGGCCCTCCATGAGGTCACGGTGGACATCCCTGCCGGGGCCATCACGGGTTTGGTCGGACCGGATGGCGCCGGCAAGACCACGTTTCTCCGCCTTGCGGCAGGACTGCTCGTTCCCACCAGTGGCCGGATTCTGGTACTGGGACAGGATACACAAAAAGATCTGGGTTTTCGCGACCATCTGTCGTACATGCCGCAGAAGTTCGGGTTGTACGAGGATCTGACTGTCATCGAAAATCTTCATCTTTATGCCCGGCTGCGAGGCATTCCCCGCGAAGAGGAAAAGGCGAGCATCGACCGACTTCTCGCCTTCACCGGGCTGGCTCCGTTCACCCGACGGCTGGCCGGACATCTTTCCGGCGGCATGAAGCAGAAGCTGGGCCTGGCCTGCTCGATGCTGCTTCGGCCGAAGATCATGCTCCTCGACGAACCTGGCGTGGGCGTGGACCCTATTTCTCGCCGGGAATTGTGGAAGATCGTTTGTGATGAGCGCGATCGGGGCGTAGGGATCGTGTGGAGCACACCCTATCTCGACGAGGCCGAACGCTGCGATTACGTGCTGGTGCTCTACGAAGGACGGGTCCTGTTCTTTGGTCGGGCGGCCGAGTTCACCGAACGGGTCAAGGGTCGGACGTTTCTGGCGGAGGTTCCCCCGGAACAGCGGCGACGAGTCACCCGGGAATGGCTGGTGGATCCCGACATCGTGGACACGCGGATTCAGGGGCAGCGGGTACGGGTGGTAACGCGGAATGGGACAGAGGCCCTCGCACACCGGTTTCCGGATGTCGCCCTTCTGCCTACCGAACCGCGATTTGAAGACGCATTCATTGACGCGCTGGGGGGAATCCCCAAGGAACGCATCGTTTTTGGCGAAAATGGGGCGAATGCCGCTCGGAGCCAGCAGGAAGAGGTGATCGTGGCGGAGGATCTCGTCAAACGTTTTGGAACGTTTACAGCGGTGGACCACGTCTCTTTCCGCGTCCGGCGGGGGGAAGTGTTTGGGCTTCTCGGGCCGAACGGGGCAGGAAAAAGCACGACCTTTCGCATGCTGTGTGGACTGCTGGCACCCACCGCCGGTCATGCCGCCGTCGCAGGGAGGGACCTCCGGACGGCCCGCGCCGAGGCCAGGCGGCACATCGGTTACATGGCCCAAAAATTCAGCCTTTACGGCAATCTGACGGTGAAACAGAATCTGGAATTTTTCGGCGGGGTGTACGGCCTGCGTGGCGAACGGCTCCGGCGTGCCATCGACCAGGCCCTGGAGGAATTCGAACTGAGGCCATTTGCCGACCAGAACGCCGGTCTCCTCCCTCTGGGATTCAAGCAACGGCTGGCTCTCGCCACCGCCATCCTCCACCGACCAGCGGTGGTATTCCTCGATGAACCGACGAGTGGCGTCGATCCACTGGCCCGCCGCGAATTCTGGCTGCGAATCGATCAGCTTGTGGAAGGTGGGGCGGCCGTCATCGTGACCACCCATTTCATGGATGAGGCGGAGTACTGCGATCGCGTGGCGCTAATCAACCGCGGGCAGATCATCGCGATGGATACACCGGACGGAATCAGGGCGATGGTGCAAACGCCGGATCGGCCGAACCCCACTTTGGAAGAGGCCTTTATCGAGCTGCTCGTCCGAGCCGGACAGGCCGGGAACAACCCCACGTGAAGGAGGAAAATCCAGTGGACCAGGACAACCCCGTTGCAGCGCAAACGGACGCCGCTCCACAAACCCGGCGGGTGCGGAGAAGAATCCAGCTCCGCCGCGTGCTGGCTCTTACCCGAAAAGAGATCTACCAGATCTTCCGTGATCCCAGCAGTTTGATCATCGCCTTTGTCCTGCCCAACATTCTACTTCTCCTTTTTGGCTGGGGTATTTCCCTGGACCTGGGCTATATCCCCATCGGCGTGGTGGTGGAAAATCGCTCCGCGGATACCGACCGAATCGTCGCGGCCCTGAGGGGAAGTCCCTATTTCATGGTTCGCGAGGCCGAGCATCGCAAGGAACTGGAATCCCACTTGGTTGGCGGGCGGGTTAAAGGGCTGGTCGTGCTCTCACAGGATCTGAGCGCCCGATTGAATACGGGTAGTGCCCCGGTCCAGGTCCTCGTGGCTGGCAGCGATGCCAACACGGCCGAACTGATCGTCGGGTACATGGAGACGGTCCTTCAGAAAGATCGTTTGCATTGGGCGGAAGAAGAGGGTCAGCCTCTCCGATCGGGCATCATCAACATTGAGGGCCGCGTCTGGTACAACCCGAATATGGATTCACGCTCGGCGATTCTGCCCGGTTCCATTGCCGTCATCATGACGCTCATCGGGACGATTCTCACCTCACTGGTGGTCGCCCGGGAATGGGAACGCGGCACCATGGAGGCGTTGCTGGCCAGCTCCATCACTCGAGCGGAGTTCCTGCTGGGAAAATTCATTCCCTATTTTGTTCTCGGGCTGGCCGCCATGATGCTGGTGGCCCTCGTATCGGTGGTGGTTTTCGCTGTGCCGTTTCGCGGTTCCTGGGTGGTTCTGGTGGGTGTGTCGGCGGTTTATCTGGCGGTAGCACTGGGCCTGGGACTTTTCATCTCCACCGCGACGCGGGACCAGTTCGTGGCCACACAGGCCGCCCTCATCGTGGGCTATTTGCCGTCGTTCATCCTCTCGGGATTGGTCTTCGAGATCGACAGTATGCCGCTACCGATTCGGCTGTTTACGCACGTTTTGCCACCCCGCTATTTTGTTTCTGCCTTGCGGACGCTGTTTCTGGCAGGGAACGTCTGGGATGTGATCATTCCGGACACGCTCATTCTCTGCATCTTTGCCGCCGTCTTGTGGAATCTCACCATTCGCAAGACGCGGCTGACTCTGGAGTGAATGGGGGGACGATGTTCGAGCGAATCCGCCGTTTGGTGATCAAGGAGTTTCTGGCGATTTTTCGCGATCCCGCCAGTCGCATGGTAGTGGTAATTCCACCGCTGATTCAGCTTTTCGTGTTCAGTTTCGCCGCCACCCTGGAAGTCCGCAACGCAGGCCTGGGAATCTACAATGAAGATGGCGGACTCCTGGGCCGGGAACTGGTGGCTCGATTCTGGTCCGTGCCCATCACGTTTTCCCGGATTGTTCCCTGCGAAAATCTGAACGACGTACGGGAAGCCCTTGACACACAACGCGTGCTGGCCGTTGTGCATATCCCCCAGGATTTCAGCCGGGCGTTACAGTCGGGACAGGCCCCGACGCTGCAGGTGCTGCTGGATGGCCGACGATCCAATGCCGCGATGGTGGTGCAGGGCTACATAGCACGGATTGTCGCTCAGTTTGTGCAGGAAAGTGCGACAGGTAATGAGAATCGGCGTCACCGGCCGCCGCAACTGGTGTCGGTCACCCGGGTGTGGTTCAACGAGAACCTGCATCCTTTGTGGAGCTCGGTCCCCGCTCTGTTGGGTATTCTGACCAACCTGGTAGCCCTGCTGGTGACGAGCCTTTCCGTAGCCCGGGAACGGGAACTGGGCACGTTCGACCAACTTCTCGTTTCCCCACTGCGTCCTGGAGAGATCCTTGTGGGAAAGGCTGTGCCCGCCTTCGTGGTGGCGTATCTGGAGGGAGGGCTCATGGTCCTGGTGGCGGTGACCATCTTCGGCATTCCTTTTCGAGGTTCGCTCTTACTCCTGGCGGCTGCGCTGTTTGTGTTTCTTCTCGCCATCGTGGGAATTGGCCTGTGGATCTCTTCCCTGGCGGAAACGCAACAGCAGGCGCTTCTGGGAAGTTTCACCTACATGGTCCCCGCGGTGTTACTTTCGGGATTTGCCACCCCCGTGGAAAACATCCATCCGGCTATTTGCTGGATTTCCGACATTGATCCTCTTCGCTACATGGTCGCCATCAACCGGATGATTTTCCTGGAGAATCCGGACCCCAGTGTCGTTCTGCCCTACGTTTGGCCGCTGGTTCCGATTGCCGCTTTCACGCTGGTCAGCGCCGCGTGGCTGTTCCGCCATCGGCTGGAGTGACGCCACAGTCCGCATCCGGTCCGCCTTCGGAGGGACGTGCTTGTCGGGTCCGCCTTCCGGAGGGACCCGCTTGTCGGGTCCGC
>NZ_JACIYL010000258.1 GCF_014359955.1 Thermogutta sp.
CCACCGTCTGCGTTGACACTTTCCAAACTGTCCAGAAGAGAATCAAGACATCGCGCCGACACAAGAAGGACTATCGTCATTTATCGACGCATGGCAAACATGTAATTTTAGTGCAAAATTTTTTCGCGATTCACTCATGTGATCGATCAAAGGCTAACACCGGGCTGCAAATTGCTGGCAATATCGACCTCCCTCATCGCACTTGAAGCGAAAGAGTTTATAATCCTATTGATGCAGATAAGCAATTTGTGCCTGTAATAACCAGCACACATCGGGAGGGGCTTTTTCCCCCTGGCACGCCCCCTGGCATCTTGCCGGCGCAAGGGGTTGTGTCCGGGTGGGCTCTCCTTTAGCTTGGGAGGACTTGAACGCCTCCGATTGTCCGGGCCAACTGGGGTCGCCGTGTTCGGGCAACTCCCTGTCCCTGTGGTAACTTCGCGATCAATCTCAGCAGTGGTTCAACAACTCGGTATGTCCAAGCCCTACTTACCATTGTGGTTCGATCGTGCACGCCCCATCTTCGGTGCGATCCTACTGTTTGTCCCGCTCTATCTCCTGGGCGTTGCCTGGTTCACTTTCGACCCGCAAACGATCGACATCGGCTACTCCCCCACGCAACCCGTGCCCTTCTCGCACGCCCTCCATGCAGGCGAACTCGGATTGGATTGTCGCTACTGCCATACCACCGTGGAAAAAGCGGCCTTTGCCGCCATTCCCTCCACGGAGATTTGCATGAACTGCCATGACCGAATTGCAACGAACAGCCCCAAACTGGCACTGGTGCGAGAAAGTTACGCCACCGGCCAGCCCATTCCCTGGGTGCGTGTCCACGATCTGCCCGATTTTGTCTATTTTGACCACAGTGCCCACGTCAACCGCGGCGTCAGTTGTGTGGAATGTCACGATCGCGTGGATCGCATGGAACGTGTTTACCAAGCAAAAACCCTGCGCATGGGCTGGTGTCTGGAATGCCATCGCAATCCCGAGCAGCACCTCCGTCCGCAGGATCAGATCACCAATCTCGCCTGGCAGGCGGGATCTCCAGAAGAGCAACAACGAATAGGCGAAGAATTGCGACGGAAAAACAACATTCAACCTTCAACGAGTTGTTCGACATGTCATCGATGAGTCGCCAAGGTGAGTCCACTGCCCATAATTCCCCCCGCTACTGGCGGACACTGGACGAATTGGCAAACACTCCGGAATTCCGCGAGTGGATTGCCAAGGAATTTCCCCACGGCGTCGCGCTCGAGGGACTTTCCCGACGTCGCTGGCTGCAACTGATGGCCGCGTCGTTTACCCTTGCCGGTTTAGCGGGATGCCGCTGGGAGAAAACGGAACTTGCCCCCTTCGTGCATCGCCCGGTCGGTCGAATCCCGGGCAAGCCCGAACGCTTTGCCACCGCCATGGATCTCTCTGGTGAAGTGACGGGGCTGGTGGCCACTTGTGTGGACGGACGGCCGATCAAGCTGGAGGGCAACCCAGTCCATCCTACCAGCCTGGGCGGTACCGATGCTTTTGCCCAGGCTGCCGTCCTGCAACTTTACGACCCTGACCGAAGTCGCGACGTCGTCGCCCGATCCGACGGCCAATGGGACGTCCGCTCTTGGGAGGACTTCACGGCGGCCCTGCGGGAGCGAATGGCGGCCACACCGAACGGAGAAGGCTGGGTGTTCGTCACGGGAGCAACCTCCTCTCCCACCGTCCGACGGTTGCGGAAACTTCTGGAACACCGCTGGCCAAAGGCACAGTGGTTCATTTACGAGCCTGTTCACGACGACTTTGTCCGAAGGGGTACCCGGGAAGCCTTCGGGGTGGAAGCCCGACCTGTCTATCGTCTGGATCAGGCCAAAGTGATCCTTGCCCTGGATGCCGACCTCTTTTTCGAGGCGACGGGACATGTCCGCGCTGCGCGGGATTTCGCCTCCACGCGGGACGGAACCCCTGACCGCATGTCCCGGCTTTATGCAGTGGAGAGCCGCTGGACTCTCACCGGTTCGTCCGCGGACCACCGATTGCCGCTCTCACCTGGTGCAATCCCGGCGTTTGTGGCCGCGTTGGAAAACTGTCTCGCAAGACTTTCCGCCGGTGAATCGCTCCCCGATGTCGGGTCCCGCCCCGACCAGTCGCCGGAGGCGCGGTATCGTGCGGTATTCCTTAAGGCAGTCGCAGAAGATCTGTGGCAACACCGAGGTCGCTCGGTGGTCGCGGCAGGGAACTGGCTGGTCCCGGAAATCCACGCGGCCGTCGCGCGAATCAACAAGATGCTGGGCAGCCTGGGCGGGCCGGTTTTGTACGTTCCCCTCTCCGACCCCATGATCGCCCGTCCTGCAGAAAGCCTGCCCGCACTTCACAAATTGCTGGCCTCAGGCAGTGTGCAGAACATTTTGTTTGTTGACACGAACCCGGTGTACAGCGCGCCACCGTCCATGAAGTTGCACCGGCTCATCGAGCGGGTGCCGTTTTCTGCCCACCTCGGCCTTTACGCCGACGAGACGGCCCACTGCTGTCGCTGGCATGTCCCCATGGCCCACTTTCTGGAAGCCTGGGGCGACGCGGAAAGCTGGGACGGAACATATACCGTCATGCAGCCCATGACCGCCCCGCTCTGGGGCGGCAAAAGCGTTATTGAATTGCTCGGCCTGTTTCTCGACTCGCAAAAGACCGCTCAGGATTGGGTCCAGGAAACCTTCCAGACGCTATATCCCCACGCGCAGGCCACCGATTGGGAGAGATGTCTCGCCCAGGGGCTGTTTCGGGAAGAAAATCGTCAGGTCAATTCCCTCACCGAACTCGCCGAGACGGCCAAGAGGGAGATTCCCCCGGATGCCGTGGAACGTTTTGTGGCGGGGGAACAGCCCGCCGAAAATTCGCTGTCCGTTTTGCTCACTGCGGACTCCTCGGTCTATGATGGCCGATTCGCCAACAACGCGTGGCTCCAGGAGTGGCCCGATCCGGTAACTCGCCTCACCTGGGGAAACGCGGCGGTAATGGGCGTGGAAACAGCACGTGGCCTGGATTGCAAGGATGGCTCCGTCATTCGCCTTGAGGCCAATGGTGCGACGCTCGAGCTGCCGGTAGTGGTGGTCCCCGGCATCCCACCCCGAACAGTGGTCGTTTCCCTGGGCTACGGGCGGACGGCCGCAGGCCATGTGGGGGGACTGGCCAGGGAGAACATCCCCCCGGTGGGCGTCAATGCGTATGTGATGCGATCCGACGCTGCCCAGTTTGTTCTCTCCGGCGTCAAAGTGACGAAACTCCCCAGCAGCCAGCCCCTGGCCAGCGTTCAGGACCACCATCTCATCGACCGAATCGGTCTTCAGGGACGCGTGGAACGGTTGGGCGAACTGGTCAGAGAAGTCACTTTGAAACGACTGACCGATCCCCACGAACCCTATTCTGCGGAGGAGGTGGTCCATCATCCGCCGCTGGAATCTCTCTGGCCCGAGCACACGTACGAGGGCCATCGCTGGGGAATGGCGGTGGATCTCTCCAAGTGCATCGGGTGCGGTGCCTGCGTGGTGGCCTGCCAGGCCGAAAACAACATTCCCGTGGTTGGTCCGGCACAGGTGATGCGAAGCCGCGAGATGCACTGGATCCGCATTGATCGCTACTTCACCGGGGCCCCGGACAATCCTCGCACAGTCCATCAGCCGGTCATGTGCCAGCAGTGTGAGATGGCCCCGTGCGAGCAAGTTTGTCCCGTGGCCGCCACCGTTCACAGCCACGAAGGACTCAACGACATGGTCTATAACCGGTGTATCGGTACGCGATATTGCGCGAATAACTGCCCCTATAAAGTTCGCCGGTTCAATTACTTCTATTATCACAAAGATTTGGACAATCCCCGCAATGAAGTTCAGAAAATGGTGTACAATCCCGAGGTGACGATCCGTTCCCGGGGAGTTATGGAAAAGTGCACCTACTGTGTGCAGCGGATCCAGAATGCCAAAATCGAGGCCAAAAATGAGCGTCGCGCGCTGAAAGACGGGGAAATTCAAACGGCCTGCCAGCAGGTGTGTCCGGCCCAGGCGATCGTTTTCGGCGACCTGGCCGACCCCAACAGTGCGGTCGCTCAGCTTCATCAGTCAAATCGAGCTTACGGAATGCTGGCCGAACTGAATGTGAAGCCCCGCACAAAGTATCTTGCACGGGTCCGCAACCCGCATCCAGCGCTTGAGGCGCTGGAACACACGGAGCCTGCGGCCACGCAAGAACATGGTGCTTAGCCAGGTTTATTAGCACGCGATGGAGAATAACCAGGGGAGAAGAGAACCTTCCATGGGCTCGGCGTCAACGATTTCTCGACAACCGGAAGTGGACAACACGATGAGCGATCCCACGTCGCGACCACCGCTTGTGGTGGGCCAGCACGATTTCGCGACGGTGACGGAAACGGTCGCGCGGATTCCGGAACGCCCCAAAACCACTCTTGCCTGGAAACTCAGTTTTGCCGTGGCCGCCTCGCTGGCCACGATGTTCGTTGTCCTGACGGGTTACCTCTTTGTAACGGGCGTTGGAATCTGGGGAAACAACAGCCCGGTGTTCTGGGGATTCCCCATCGTCAACTTCGTGTTCTGGGTGGGAATTGGTCACGCAGGGACACTCATCTCGGCCATCTTGTTCCTCTTCCGGCAACACTGGCGAACGAGTATCAACCGCTTCGCGGAAGCAATGACCGTGTTTGCTGTAGTCTGTGCCGGGATTTTTCCGGCCATCCACGTGGGGCGCGTGTGGTACGTTTACTGGCTGGCACCGTATCCCAACCCGATGGGAATGTGGCCAAATTTCAGAAGTCCTCTTTTGTGGGACGTCTTTGCCGTCAGCACATATATGACGGTTTCCGTACTGTTCTGGTACCTGGGGATGATTCCCGACCTGGCCACGCTCCGCGATCGGGCAACTCGCCCCTTGCCGAGACTACTGTACGGCCTTTTCTCTCTGGGTTGGTCAGGTTCCGCGCGACACTGGCACCGCTTCGAGAAGGCGTATCTGTTTCTGGCGGCTTTGGCGACTCCCCTTGTTCTCAGCGTTCACTCCGTCGTGAGCTTCGACTTTGCCGTCTCTTTAATTCCCGGCTGGCACACGACTATCTTTCCTCCGTACTTTGTGGCGGGGGCGATCTTCAGTGGCTTCGCCATGGTGGTCACCCTCATGGTGCCGGCGCGGGAGTTTTTCGGCCTTAAAGAACTCGTCACGCTCCGTCATCTGGATAACATGAATAAATTTATTCTCGCGACCAGTTTCATGGTCGGTTATGCTTACCTGGTCGAAGTTTTTATGGCGTGGTACAGCGGAAATAAATACGAGCTCTTCACTTTTCTCAATCGGGCACTG
>NZ_JACIYL010000259.1 GCF_014359955.1 Thermogutta sp.
CGCATGGTGCTGGAATCGTCGGCCACCAAAACTTTCGCTCCCATGGTTCCTCCTCTGCGTGATCAGACTCCTGAATAGAAGGTTCAACCTTGACAAGCCAGTCGAAGACAAGCCGACTCTTCGGTTCGGGTGCTCTCACACCACGAGCTCGAATATCGGTCGCTTTCCACGAGTCGGAACGATCTGAGCGTCGTCCCGTCTGCCAAAATCTAGGTTACACCCGTGGATTGTCAAGCAAAGATTAACTCGCGACGTTGGTTCCACGATTCCAAGCAGGACGCCAAGGCACCAGCGCGGATGGGCGTGCCAGTGCCATGTTGCGCGGGGGACAGCGGTGACGGCGGAAAACCCTCCGCGTCGATCAAATCGTGCTCAGCTTGGAAAAGTTGATTGTCGCGGAAAGCGGGAATACTCCATAAATACCGCGTGTAAAGACAAGTTCGATAAAATCGTCCGCGCGCTGGATGAAACTCTTCGGCAGGATGACCACGTCGGAATCGGAGAGCCAAATCTCATCGCACGGGGTGGCCTTGTTCCCATGCAGGGCCGCTTCCAGGTTGAGCATCGTTGCCATCAATCGCCAGTCTTCGCCTCGGCGGAAGACCACAATTTGACGCAAGTTCGCCCCGGGTTTCCAACCTCCCGCCATGCTGATGGCCTGAATGACCGTTGTCGGGCCAGTCAACTCAAATCGCCCGGGATTGGCCACCTCCCCCAGGACGTAGATGTACCGTGGCGCCCGTTGCACAAGGATCGGGATGGCCTCGATGCCCTCCACTTCCTGGCGGTAGAGTTCGTTCAATTCGAGCTGGAGCTCGCGGAGCGTCAGTCCCTGCGCGCGAACCGACCCCAAACCGGGCAGCGAGATTGTGCCTTCCGGGGTGATCCGTACCTTTTGCGCCTGGCCTCCTTCTCCATAACGGCGGTCCACCGTGGCTCGCAAGTCTTCCAATTTGCTGTTGACCAGAATGGGCGTGACCGTGATGGAGGGGACACGATAGTAGCGACGGTAAAGCTCTTCCAGCCTTTGTTGCAACTGGGTTACGGTGAATCCTGTCGCCTTGACCTGACCTAACAGCAAAAGCGTGATCGTGCCATCCGGTTGGATGAGCACGTCCCGATTCAGGGTCGGATCCGTGGCCGACTCAACGCGGATTTGATCCCCCACATTGAGCCGGTAGGGTTTGGAAGTGGCCTCGCGGGTGATGCGGTACACGATCTCCAGTTCATCGTCCACCCGCAGACGGTATTCCGGCACATGCGCCGAGCGGGCAAGGCCCACATATTCCCCCTGAGCATAGCGCTCCCAGGCAATCAACCGAGCGCGTTCCCACCCACCCCAGTGCCGGGGATCACACGTGGAGCCATCGACCGCACATCGGGGACATGGCGAAGCTGGGCTGGGAGTCCAAGCTGGCGCCCTTGAGACTGCGTTGGAAAGCGCGGTCCGCTCTGGGGCTGGTTGCAACGCAGAGTCGGAGAGCGACGGCCCTTCCGGCTGGGACGGCTCCGACCTCGGCGCCGAATTCGCCACAACGTCGTCGGTCCAGCTCGCCTGCGCTGCGGGGAATTCGCGACTCTTGGCCGGGCTACTGAAGATTCCCCACCCAAACAAACCTCGGCCGGAATTGTTTGGCTCCCTTGAAGGCGACAAACCGAAAGGAAATTGCGAAGGTTCGTCAGTTCCTTTTACCGCTTGAGGGCTTACCCAGACGACGGCGGGTGTGTCCGTTGTGGTTCGCCCTTCCAGTCGAGCGGTGTCGCCGTTGGGTACGAAAGAATTGCCCGAAAATGCGTTACCTGTCCCGAGCTTCTGTCGCACCTTAGCCAGATTCAGCAGCACGGTGTCATCTGCCCGAATTCGCGCTGCATACATCAGGACTTGATAGGCTTCTGCCCAGCGGTTTCCGCGAGCAAAAAGAACACCCAGATCATTGGCTGCCATGTAATTTTCGGGACAGACAAGGATTGCTGCTTGGAAAAAGACAACCGCTTGCGCCAGAGGTTCACGGATTCCAGGGTGTGGAACCTCCGCCATCGCCATGTACAGTTTTCCCAGGCCGCGCAGGGCCATCGACCCTGCAACCTCGTGTCCCTGCGCCTGGGCGAAAAGATCCTGCGCGTATGCCAGATAGTTGCGAAACGCATCGAGGGCCGTCAACTGGACAAATGTTTGGTCCTTAAGGATGGGCGTTTCGTGCCGTGCGATGATCTCCGAAAGGGCGGCTTGGTCGATCAGGCCGTGGGGTGGGCCAAGAAAGTCCTCTGCTTCCGACAGGGCCGTCCACGCTCGGGACAGGGCGCTGACGTGTCGCGAAGTGGCCTCCTCGGCGTCCAGCCCTTGCGCGATGACCACAAGGGCCGCACGGAATTGTGCCCGAGCAGCGAAATAAGCACCGCGTCCGGCCAAATCATAGCCTTTCTCCGTGAGTGAGTCGGCCTGTTGAGCGACAAGTTCCAGTTTGGCCGAGCGACGAAGTCCAAGAACTTCCAGGGGGAGAGGTGCCGGAGGTTGAACGCGAGCAGACGCGATGCGAGGCGAGTCCTCCTGGGGGAAAACGTGCTTCGTTTCATGGGCAGAGACGGCTGGCAAGCGGGAAAGCTGATCGGCACCAAAAAGGGCCGATACCGGCGCGAAGATCGATGCGATCAGAACGCAGCCACTCAGTAATCGTTGTTGCGAGGATCGTCGGGACATGCAACCCATGCCTCCGTGCAGGGCCTTGCAGCTCATTTGATGGTCAGCGCACCGCGTGCTAAAAAGCGCAATCGGCCACAGAAAAGAATTTTCCCTTTCAAACCGGACATCGATGAACTTCTGCGATTATCGGTACGACCAACACGTTCGGACACTGCCGTTATTGTCGTTGTATCCGTCATTGCAATTCAAAACTGTCCTGTGGGAAGAGGTTCGCGGCCGCTCCTTTCAAAAAAAGTGCCATTCGTGCCCGGGGAAGTCTGTCTTCAGAAATTTGGCGTCATGGACGCCTGTTTTTATTCCGCGGTGCCCCTCGGGTTGGAATTACTGTGTCCGACGGACTACAATGACGCGGAGGGCCGGGGAACTTGCAGAATCTAGAAGAGTGTGCAATTTGGGGGAGGGGATCGTTGTGGACGGTCGATAACTAAAGCGGGAAGAGAATGTACCTCTTTTCCCTGTCGGCGGATTGGGGTGAAGACTGTCCGGATGATGGCAAGAATGCGTCAGTCCCGGGCCCAATTGCAGGGGGCCGCGAAGTGAATGATCGATACTCTGGCTGAAACCGGTTGGAAAGATTGTCTTGAGGTAGCAGCCAAAAGCGATATTGGCTTGCGCCGCTACAACAATCAGGATGCCCACGCCGAAGATCTCGCCGGCAGCCAGGATGCTTTTTTGGACCGGGGGCATCTTTTCCTGGTGGCTGACGGCATGGGCGCTCATGCGGCTGGGGAAACGGCCAGCAAAAAAGCGGCGGAAGTCATTCCCCTGGCTTACCGCAAGCTCCGCGATCTCCCACCGCCAGAAGCCCTCCGCCAGGCTGTGCGGGAAGCCAACCAGGAAATCTTTCAATGTGCCCAGGCCAACGAGAATTTTCGGGGGATGGGCACCACGGTGAGTGCCCTGGCCATCCTGCCGTCCGGGGCGTGGATCGCACAGGTTGGGGACAGTCGGGTATACCGCTGCCGGGGGGATGTCATCGAACAACTTTCGCAGGACCACAGCCTGGCATGGGAGCTGAGGCGGCTGCCCGAGGACATTCGGCCCCAGTATGTGCCCAAGAACATTATCACGCGATCACTGGGCCCCCAGATGGATGTGGAAGTGGACCTCGAGGGGCCGTTCCCAATCGAGCCCGGCGATACCTTCGTCCTTTGCACCGATGGTCTTTCCGGACAGGTGTCGGACGAGGAAATCGGCCAGGTTGTCCGGGCGCTTCCTCCCGCGGAGGCGGTGGAGACGCTTGTCAACCTGGCCAATCTCCGCGGCGGGCCAGACAATATTACCGTGACCGTGGTGCGTGTAAAACCCACGGCTCATTGTGGCACCTCCGGCGATGGCACGCGGGACGCCATTTTCCCGGGCCACGGTCGCTGGCTGCGGCTGGCCAGTTACATCTGTATCGCGCTGGGCATGGTGGGTTTTGCCATGGCCCTTTTTGGTCTGGTGCAATTGAAATTATTGCAGCATCCCTCTGGATGGGGGATTTTGGTGCTGCCGCTGGTCGCCCTGTTTTTGGGCTTGTATCTTTTGCTGCGCCCCGCCGATACCAGCCGGCCGGTGCTGCCATTGAGCAACTCCCCTTCTCCCTACAACACCGCGAGCAGTTCTTTCCGGCGCGAAACACTGGAGAATCTCCTGCAGATCCTCGCCGAACTGGAGGATACAGCCCGGCAAGAGAACTGGGAAGTGGATTGGACACGTCTCGAGAAGCTACGGACTTCCGCAGTGACCACCCGAGATGACCGATTGGGCGAGGCGATTGCCGATGCCTGCCGGGCAATCAACCATGTCATGGAGCGAGCCCGCCAGCACAAGAAACAAACTCACCCCCACGTGGACGGTCCCTTTTACCGGCCCCTGTGAGTCGTTGCTGGACAAATGACTCGGCGGACTCCGCGGCCAATCGGGGCGGCCGGATTCGAACCGGCGACCCTCTGCTCCCAAAGCAGATGCGCTAGCCAGGCTGCGCTACGCCCCGCCATGCGTGTTCCGTCGCGTTCCAGGACTTTGCATCCCGTCCGCGGTTTCGTGCTCTCGCTTGCTTTATCATACCGCCGCCAATCGCGAATGTTAAGAGAGGATCGCGGGATGTGGCACCCTTGCATCCTCCCCCTGGTCGGCCACGGAAGGATGTTCACAGCCGGGTGACCACCGGCATGTCGGGGGCTCTGCGTCATCAGGGAGACCCCATCGGCCATGGCCGCCGCGAGTCGTTTGTCGCTCTGCTTCAAGACATCGTTCTGGTTTTTCGGGCACGATGTTCCTTCACGCGGCAGCGCCGGAAGGAGCTTGCGCGAACGGGATGTGTTCTGTCGCGGCGGCATGGCCTCCAACCGATGCAAAGGGTCACATTCCGGCGGCCTGGCGGAATTCGCCGCCGCAGATCCGTTCTCGCAGGCGTTCAAATTCTTCGTGGTTTTTGAAGTGAATGATGACCTTGCCGCGCCCCCGACCGTTGTGCGTCAGTGACACGCGAAGTCCCAGCGCGGCGCGAAATTCCTGTTCCAGCAAGGCCACGTGCTCGTCCGGTGCAGCGGGACTTTGCCCTGAATCGGGACGGACGATCTTCAGAGGCGTTTCCCCGCCCTGTTGGCGCTGCTGGACTTCCGCCTCGACACG
>NZ_JACIYL010000026.1 GCF_014359955.1 Thermogutta sp.
GCCATGGGCCAGCCCCGCCGAATCGAAAGCCACACCTGCCAGCATTCCGATATCCTCAAACCGGCCGGCCCCATCGTTTTTGAGAAGAGAGTTGCCGGGCGGTCCGTCGCTATTGACGAAGATGTCCGTGTCACCGTCGTTATCGTAATCGGCACACACGATTCCCATCCCGCGGCCGCGATGCTTGTTCACCCCGGACTGCTCACTGACGTCGGTGAACGTCCCATCGTGATTGTTATGAAAGAGCATATCAGGAAAGACGGCAAATCGCGAGGGATCAGGGTAGATGCGAAGGCCTTTCCAGTACGCCCGCACGTCCATGTCCGTAGTGAATCGCAGGTAATTGGACACGAACAGGTCGAGCCAGCCGTCGCGGTCGGCATCGAGGAAAGCAACTCCGGCCCCCGCTTTGTCGGGAAAAGCAGCAGCCGTTCGCGTTATTTGGGTAATGTCTAAGAAAGTACCATCTCCGTTATTCCGGTAAAAAACGTTCGGGCCCCAATTGGAAATATAAATATCCTGGTCACCGTCGTTATCGAAGTCGGCGGTGGCCACCGCCAGACCATAGCCGGTGTCTCCCACGCCCGCCTTTTCGGTGACGTCGAGAAATCGAAAGTGCCCCAGGTTTTTGTAGAGTCTGTTGGTCGGCGGCTTATTCACTGTCATTCCCGGCAGTGCGGACCCATTGAGGAAGTAAATATCAATAAGTCCGTCGTTATCGTAATCGAAGGTGGCCAGGCCTGAAGCCACAGTTTCGATGATGAAATAGTTACCGGAGCTGCCATCCGTATGAACGAAGTCGATTCCGGATGCGGCCGTTACATCCCGGAAGCGCACTTTGTCCGCTGCGCGTGCGGATGTTGCGAGCAGTGGAAAACCCAGAATCATGCCGATCAAAGCCGTGACCGCACATCGGAGCATCGCGCGACGCCCTGCTGCCTGGCAAAGTCGACCAGTCATTCCCTGCGAACAACGAGCCACGGAAGCGCAACAGAATAGGGACGCTATCGAGCGCGGACAGCGTCCCCTCATGGTATCTCGATACATTTCCGCGAGCGGGCTAAACGAATACCACTTCAGAATCCACTGACGCTCTCACTTCCAGCCCGGCTGCCCAAGGCGCCCCATACACCATACGGGCTTGGCCCACCGGTTGGTTCTGGCCGCGTCAAATCGCCCGTGTTGATCGTGTCGCTAATGAACCGGACGGAACCATCGGCCAGCAAAGCATTGACGCCACCCGGGTGATAGCTGTCCGGTGGCATCACGTGGTCAGACCCCCACTCCGACCAGTATCCCTTACAGCCGATGGAATTGGGCGGCAGAACGGTGTTGAAGCCCGTCACGCAGCTTGTGCCCCACGCCCAGTGGACACCGCGGAGCTCGCCGATTTGGGGGGCATTCACGATCGTGTTGTTGGGGCCTTTATAAGCCAGGCACTGGGACGGATTTTGCCGCAAATTCCCGTCACCCACGTTCTCCACATAATTTCCGTGGGTGACCGGATCATCACTCCGCTTGGAGACTACCACTTCACTGGCGGCGAGAGTGTTGCTGGTACCGTCCAAAATATCGGAGAAGCTGAGGAAGCTATCCGCACCAAATATTCCTCGCGGATTGCGGCGGCCTCGCCAGTCCACGCTGATATCGTCACCCCAGCAGAAGACGTAATTATTGTCACCCTGCCACCAGTACGGACGACCGTCATCTTGCAATTTCCCGGCACCACCGTCAGACGGACATAGGATAGAGGGGATCTGCACGTGATGGGGCTGGAAGTTCCAACCGTACCAGGGCACGGGCCCCCAGGCAGGATACGGCGGGTTTGCCTGCGGCGAGGAAAACTGTTGATACAATGATGTTTGCTCCAAGTACGGCAGGAGCATGACGAAAGCACTTAATCCACCCCGAGTTGATGTTGCCTCATTCCCATTGTCAGTTCCCTGACCAAGGCTGGGAAACTTCTTGTGCGAGTCGTGGTAGTTGTGAAGAGCCAAACCAATTTGTTTGAGATTGTTGGTGCATTGACTACGTCGGGCCGCTTCACGGGCCGCCTGGACAGCCGGGAGCAACAGAGCGATCAAAATGCCAATGATGGCGATGACCACGAGCAGCTCCACAAGAGTGAACGCTGACACAGGCCAGCGTATGCGACGAGAACATTTTACCTTTTTCACGGGCCACCTCCTCGCGATAGCTAAAACCGCAGGACACGACAACATAAGCAGGAAACCCCAGTTCCATATCGACGAGCTGGCCCCCCCTTATCACCCAATTTATCATACTTCGCGCAAAACCAGTGTCAAGTTTTTTGCGCGGATCAAATTAGATATTATTTTCATTCTCGTTCCGAATTACTGAGATTTAAGGTCGAACGTGAACTCGTTTTTCGCGCCCCGTTTGACCGTTGCCGTTAGGCCGGAAGTCGCCGGCGAGGTATACTTCTTGGGAATGGCAGAGCCTCCCTCTGCCCCGGCTTTTGCCTTGGCCTGTTCGCGGATTTGCGCCATTTGTTCGGGCGTCAAAGCCCCCCCTCGCGCCCGGGGGTCTTCTACGGGACCTCCCGTCGCCACCGGTTTTGTGATGGCCACGCCGTATTCGCCGGGCACAGCCCCGTCCCCAGCGCGGATTGTGGTCAAAACGAATTCACCGTTTTCGTTCGTCATCCCGGCCGCGGTGCGGCCTTCCGGCGTTTTTGGCGAAAACGTCACGGTGGCACCGGGAAGCGGTGCGCCATCAAGGGTGACGCGGCCCTTAACGGGAACCGTATTGAGACTCGATCCCCCTTTCGAGCACCCAGTCAAAAACACCGCCACCCCCAAAAGCACCCACGCGAACCTTCCACCGCTCATGTAACACCTCCCATGAATCCCATCGCGAATTTCGATTCCAGCCACTCTCGGACGCGCAGCGCCCGAACCCACACCCAGCCCCAGCTTCTGCCCGAAGCTGGGCCTACCCGCAGCCCCCTCTCCCAAGAGACGGAATGGTTGTCCCTGCCCAGTACCAGCAAATCCCCAAAACCAGCCGCATTCTAGGACGGAAAATCGGTATTGTCAACAAAATAGACGATAAAAAATCGCCTTTGCGATTGGCCGGATTGACGTCGGGAAGCTCCCTGCGCTCCTCGCGGTTCCGGCGAGTGGGGTTGATTCTGTTTCCTCGACGGATCTTCACAACGGCCGCTGGCCGACGAGTACGCGCAAGGTTTGGGGCTGATCCTGCCGATAAATTTCCATGGGAACCTCGCTGCCCACCGGCGTTTTGGCTACCATCACCCCCAGAGCCGACGAATCCTCCACCACCTGACCGTTCCAGGTGCGGATGACGTCCCCCGGCCGAAGGCCCGCCTTTTCCGCCGGTGATCCCGGCAGTACAGAAAGCACCACCACGCCCCGGCTGTCGGGAATCTTTCGGCTGCGGGCCTCTTCTTCGTCGAGATCCGCCATCTGGACTCCCAGCCAGCCGTGGCGACTGCGCCCTTCCCGCCGGATCTGTTCGTACGCCTGTCGGGCAACCCGACTGGGGATGGCAAAACTGATTCCGCGATAGGCCTCCCCATAGATGGCTGAATTGATGCCCACAATCTCCCCGCGGACATTGACTAGCGGTCCGCCGCTGTTGCCAGGGTTCATGGCGGCGTCCGTTTGCAGCAGTTCCTGAAACCCACCCGCATTGCTTTGGGCCCGGCGCTCTTTGGCGCTGATGATACCGGCCGTCACGGTCCGCGTCAGACCGTACGGATTGCCGATGGCGAGCACCGTATCACCGACCTCGAGCTGATCACTGTCGCCCCAGGGAACGGCGGTCAGGCCACTGCCTGGAATCTTCAGCACGGCCAGATCGTTGAGCGGATCACTTCCCACCAGCTGGACGCTTTTAATCGTGCGGCCATCCGCCAGCCGGACCACGATATCCCGGGCCTGTTCGACCACGTGGAGACTCGTGACGATATATCCTTCCTCATCCACGATGACCCCCGAACCGACGCTCTCTTCCCGAATTCTGGGGGCTGGACCCGGCAACGACCGTCCCGGTCGGTCCAGGGCCATTTCCCCTCGGGAGGCCTCGACGCCCACCACGCCCGGAAACACGCTTTTAACGACCCACCGAAAACGCTCTTCCCATTGGGGAAGTCGGGCCAGTTGATCCCGGGCCACAAGGGCCTCTGCCCGTAACCGACCCCGAGTCACCGCAAACGACAGTTCTTCCACCAAATAGGGGACTGAAAACAGAAGTCCAAAAAACACCACGAGCCAAAACAGTCCCCGCAGCACTGTGCCCCAGGGAATTCCGTCATCCGAAGAGATTTGGGCCATCTCAGGCGGGGGAGACATCCGCACTTCAGGTTCCGCTTCCGATTCAGAAACGACGCCCGCCTGCGATGCGGTGTAATTCGGATCGGGATTCATCCCAAGCGCACCCCCGTCAGGAAAGCGTTATTTGCACGCCTCTGATAAGGCCATCCGTCAGTTGGTGTTCTCGCAACAGGTTCCCACGAACCGTGCGCCCACCATGCAGACCACGATACCAACCACCCCTTGTTATTTTACCAGCCGATGCGAGCGGGAAAGCTCGCCGCGCGCTTGACAACGCCGATTGCCCCTGGCATATTGCCAGCGGGACGGGATCTTTAGTTTGGGAAACGGGTTGCACTTTCGGGAACCGAAAGAACGGGAGGGACTGCCATGATCCGCGGATTGGACCGACGTGGTTTTTTGGAATTGACGGTTTTAGGGGCCACTTCACTCGGGTTAGGACGCTGGGGCTGGGCCTGGCAGGCGTCCCCGTCAAAGCTGATCAGCCCAGGCTGCCGTCGCTCCAAAGTCAAGGTGGCCCGGCTGTATCTGGCGGGAAGCGGTCTTTGGCCTCATCCCAAGCTGGATGTTCAGGCCGAGCGGCAAAGCTACGAGCAGGCATTCCAAGAGATGGCGGACCAGTTCGCCGACGTCGATTTCTTCGTCGATGAACTCATCACCGATCCACGGCAGATCGCGGCGCTTGCTGATCAGCTCGCCCAGGCCGACGGCATCCTGGCAATCCATCTCAAAATGGGCGTGGGCGGAATGCTGACGGAAATTCTCAAGACCGGTCGGCCCACGATGTTCTTCGCGGTGCCCTTTTCCGGGCATGAATGGGCTGGCTTCGGAACGATGCTCCGGCAGGAGCCACTGCCGCTTTTCGACGCCATCCTCAGTGACGACAAACGGGACCTGGCCGCCGCCGTGCGTCCCATTCGAGCGCTGCACCATCTCCGGGAAGCGAAGATCATCAATGTCACTCTCCGCCAGCCCGGTGAATTCCATCAGGCCGTCAAAGAGAAGTTCGGCACCGAAATCAAGCACATCGGACTGGAACCCGTCGTAGCGGCCTATGAGAAGGTAAGCGATCAGGAGGCCGAAGCGGAAGCGCAGCGCTGGATCGAAGGGGCAAAGCAGGTGGTCGAGCCGACCCGTGAAGAAATTGTCCGGGCGTGCAAGCTCGCGCTGGCCTTTGAAAGGCTTCTCGATGAAGAAGACGCCACGGTGCTCACCGTGGATTGCTACGGCACGATGTGGGACCGCACGATCAAGCTGCCGGCTTATCCCTGTTTGGGCTTCTCGCGGCTCAACAGCATCGGCCTGGGAGGGATTTGCGAAAGCGACCTCCGCTGCGCCATGACGCACATCATCTTCCAGGGGCTGGCCGGCAAGCCCGGTTTCATCAGCGATCCCACCGTGGATCAATCGACGAACACCATCATCCTCGCCCACTGCATGGGAACGGTGAAAATGCACGGTCCCAACACGCCCACCATGCCCTACAAAATCCGATGTGTGTTGGAGCGTCAGGAAGGCGTCGTACCGCAGGTGTTTATGCCGGTGGGGCAGCGGGCGACTCAGGCCCTGTTTGTCGATCCCAACACGCTCCTTTATTTCACAGGCGAGATCGTGGCGGCCCCGGACATCGAACGCGGGTGCCGCACCAAGATTACGGTCAAGGTGGATGGAGATGTGGAAAAGCTCTGGCGGAACTGGACGGCTGGTCTCCACCGTTCCACATGCCTGGGCGACATCACCAAAGACCTCGAACGCTTTGCTCGGCTTGCCCGGATGAAGCTCATCAACGAACTGGCGTAGAGGGGCGAAGCATTTTGGGGAGGTTAAACGAACTCGGGCTGGAACAAGCGGGAAAAATCTCCGCTGTCGTAGAGAGGACCAGAGGCGTCCTGAATGAGCACGAACCCCGGCGGCTGGGTACGGTGGAGATGGTTCCAGCCGAACACTTCCCCTCCGTGTTTGATGGCCATTTCGCGAAAGTGGTAGCGAAGCTCCCAGCAAAACGGCGAGGCGCCTTCATCGAAACTTCCCCGAAAAAGCTTGTTCGCATCGGCGCCGAGGAAGAGGAGCGTACCTGCGGCCGCCCCGAGGAACGTATCGCTGTTCACCGTTCCCTGGAGTTCGCGGATCGCCTGCCAGGGTGGTCCCACCACCTGGCGCCAGATGAGCCAGTGATCGGTGTAGGGAACGAGGTGCGAAAGCGGCAGTTCGGGGGGAAGCGGCGTTTGGGGGTCGTCTTCGGCGACGAATCCGCTGGCCAATAGCGGCCGCTCCAGAAAGCCGTGTTCCATCCGGTAGCTGAGTTGGGTTTCATTCGGGGCCACCGGTCCATCGGAACGGTCCTCCGGGGGCACGCTGCGGTATTCGACCACCGCCCGGGCAAACGATCCGGCGTAACTGGCCAGATCCTTCAGCAGATCCGTGCCCGCCGCTTCGTCGGAGAGCAGGCTTTCCGGGTCGGCCGGGGAAAAGGCAATCGAGACGGCGAATACGCCTTCCCGGCCGGGGTATCGAACCCACGGCTGCCCGCCGTGAACCGCGGCATCGCCGAGGATCTCCGCGGCGAAGGCATGCCGCTCTTCCCAGGGAATGAGAAATGTGCGGCGAGCCGTGAATCCCTCGAGGGTGTAACGCTCCTCGGGGGAGCCTGCCAGTTCGCGAAAAATCACCGCCATAAAAAGGTCCTCGTGGTTTCCACGTTGCAATGTCAGCCGGCTTTCACTCCGACGAGAATGAGATCGTAGGTCACGGTCCCTGATTCCGCAGCCAGCTTGAGGTTTTTGGCTGAGGCGCTCACCGACCAACCGGCATTCGGGTGGACCACCAGCAGGACACCTCCGGGGACAACACGAATCGTCTGCGTGACGGAGGAAAAAGGTCCCGGCCAGGAGTTAGTGCTGGCCCCGCCGATAATGAGATTGCCAGCGCTTTCCTTACGGTTGATCACGTAGAGGGCCTTCACGCTTGCAAAGGCCTGATTCACCGATGCATTGAACAGCGTCCGTGAAAGGGCTGTCAGATCCCATTCGTTGCTGGCCCCGCTGGCCAGCGTTTTGCCAAGGACGTACCACACGGCGTTGGCCTGGCCTTCGTCCGTGCCTTCCTGAAGCGAAATTCGCCACAGCCACTGATTGCTGTCGATGACGGCCGAGCGGTCCTGCTCGTCCCGCCAGGTCCAGCCCACTTTCGACTCCAGAGAACTGCGAAAGATCGTTGTCATCAATCGGCTCCTCGGGTATCACTTGACTGAGCATCACGGCGGCACAGGCTCGGAGGTGTCTGGCCGCCAGTCGGATCGTCACGTCGTTACAACCGGTCGCAGAGTGAGGGCGTCAAACTCCACGGTTCCCCGCCAGACATTGTGGTCTGGGTCTTCGATTGTCATGCGGCGGTAGGTCACACGGGCGACCCGGGCGCCGTCTCCCAGGTCCAGCGATACCCCGTGGTACACGCGCCGCACGGCGTCCAGTACCTTTCGCAGGTGATCGAAGCTCTCCGCCCAGAGTTTCACCTGGATATGGACGCGGTCCGCCCATTCAGGCTTAGCGGTAAGCCAGGCGCGCTCCTCTATCAGACACCGCAGGCAGGCGCCGGGGAGTCGCGGGGGAGTTTGACAGCCCGTCCAAACATTCTGCGGTGGAACGAGGCCGGCCAGCGTGGCATCTTCCGACCACCGCGTGTAAAGGGCGTGTTCCACACGGAGCATGGGCAGGGTGCCTCCTGTGGGAGCGATTCTGTGGGTTCACGAAACGTCTTGGGTGATCGGGTGGACATAGAGGACGGCAGGATGTCCCGGCAATCCCGGCTGTTCCACCCGATCCACCCAGTACAACACCCCCGCAGAGGTTTTGAGGCGAAGCCTCCGTGAGGGTAGCTCCGCGGCCACGAGGACGCGGTAGGTGGGTGTTCGACCTTCTGCGTTGGGTGTTTGGCTGTGGGAAGAATGGAACTGGATGGGAACGCCGGTGAGCCAGGGGCGCCAGTGGATCACCGGTTCGCCGTCCGGTCCCTGGGTGGTCTCAGCAACTTCGACATCCGCCGATTGGGCCGCCGCAAAGGACGCCGCCCAATCGCGCGTCCAGAGAATGAGTCGCCCCGTGGCGGTGGCCGAGACGACGAGCACGGTCCACCGTCTTTTTGCCGCGTCGTGCAGGACGTCGCCCGGCCGAGCCGGTCCGGGGAGACTTCCTTCGGGGATATGCCACACGGCGTCCGCGCCTGCCCAGCCGTTTTGACGGTCCATGCGTGTTGGTGACACCGGACGAAAGATAGCCCCGGTGACGGTCAGACCGGGCGGGCGTCCCCTGCGCCAGTAGGTGATCGTCTGACAGCCGTCCGCAAAATCCTCGGGTAAATCCCAGGCGAGAAGGTCGTTCACGGTTGCCCTCCTCATGTTGTGCCTCGGGACCGCCTTTCGCAGGGCGTTTCCCGGGCCAGTTGCGTGTCACACCAATCCACCACGGCCGTCAGGCGCCCGAGGTATTCCGACCACGACACCCGCTGGCCGTCCAGCTCGTAACTGGGTTTGGGTTGAGCGGTCACCTGCTGGATAATCGCAAGGGTTTGCGAGCGGATGAGTTTCAACACGTCTTCATCGGGCATCACATCAACTCCTCGGATTCATGATCGATATTGGGGTGTTCACATCAGATAGCGCGAACCCGGAACCGCACGACGATTTCCTGGCCGGTTTGGGGCGTCAGGCGATACTCGATTCGGTAGGTCCGCTGGGCTTCGGGGAAGGCCGGGGCCTGAGTGATGTCGAGGATGTGGCGAAAGTTGTAGCCGGTCTCGTCCACGTCCCACAGGGCGTCTTTCTGAACTGTTGCCAGCACCACGGCGGAGGGACTGAGAGGCACGTCCCAATGCCCGGCAACGGGGTTCAGCAACGTGGGATCCTCATCATCGACGAGAGCCACCGAGTATCTGGCCGCGGTGATCTGAGAGGGCGTGATGGGGTTGCCGTCGGCACCGAGGACGCGGGCCAGCAGGGTGGCCGAGGCCTTCTGAAACACGATCCCGTAAATCTCAGCGGCGTCGGGCATGATCGTCTCCTTGGCACCAGGTCAAAGATTGCGAGCCACACCGGCGGCCACGTGGCCTGCCGAGCAACCTGTCACGGCCCCCGGGCAAAAGACGGTTCCCTGTCCGGCCGTTGCCGTCCACACGTTACCGGCCACCGCAGGGAAACGTGGCGTCGGACGGATTGTCGGCAGTGGAGCAGGCGGCTCCGGCTGCGGATAGTTGATGCTGGGATGATCCGTCCAGCCCGGACTATTGAAGGGGGTCAGGTCGTAGAGTCCAGCCAGGTGGTCGCGGTCGTCGTTTCCGAAGGGGCCACCGAGCGGCCAGTAGGCGATAAGATCGCCAGGCCTGACGAGGAGAGGCGAATGTCCTGCCGCCAGTTGCGCGATTTCGCTGGCGTTCAGAGCGACTTTCCACACGGCGGCCTCGGCGGCGTACCCGGCGAAATACGCCATCCAGCTTCCCTGGCGTTCCCATGCCCCGATGACAATCCGATCCACGGTCGGCACGGCCAGGGTGGTTCCTTCGACGCTGCCCGCCACCCCATCGAGATACACCATCCGGGAGTTGGCCCCCGTGAACACCCCAGCCAGATGACACCAGCGGTTGAGGGAAAACGTCGTGCTGCTGCGGGCAATGGCGAAGGTGTTCTGATAGGCGGTGACAGCCGCCGCCTTCATCCCGTCGGGGCCTCGAAGCTGGAGGAACCATCCCGTGCTGTTATCTGCGGACCGGGCGAGGCACAGCACATCCTCATAGAGACTGCTCCGCTGGGGATACACCCACAGCGCCAGAGTCAACGGATATGTGAAGTTCAGCGCTTCCGCACGGCGAAGGAACTGAGTGCTGCCGTTAAAGGTCCGCGCCATGGCCGGCCTCCCGTGGATCGGATTTCATCGGCGGTTGTTCATCGCACAGAGAATCTGCCGGCTATCTCAGGCCGTGCAGCGGACGACATAGCGGGGATCGAGAACGGCGGGTGTTCCGCGCTCGCTGGCCTTGAAGCGGACGACAATATCCTGCGTGAAGTCGGCTTCACTGCCGGGGGCCGATTGCGTCACCGTGAGCGGCCAGTTTTCCATGTAGGCGAACGCCCGGGCAAAGTCGCCCACAAACCACCATGTTTCGGCGTCGGTCGGGCTGATTCCCGAGGCCACAATCCGCTGATAGAGGAGCTGGCTATCGTACACCCGGTAGTCCGCCAGTGGATTGGGAGAAGTCGTGGCACTCGGGGAACCATCTGCCGAGAAGGTGATCGTGGTGGCGTGGAAGATTCGTCGGGCAGTATGCCGCAGCGCCGTGGGAACAAGCACGGTATTCGGCCGAATGAGAATCGGCTCATTGGTGCCGGGATCCTTCATTTGGGCGAAGAGTTTTTCGGCTCTGTCCACGCTGATCCAGTCCTGAAGTGGGTTCTGCCCCAGGGCGTTGACCCAGGGCCCATTGTCGTTTGCGGCGTAATACGTGTTGTAATTGACGCCGTTATGCTTGTAGGTATTCACGGCACCCAGAACGACATCGAGAATGCGACTTTCCTTGCGACGGCCCAGCGTTTGCCCCACTTCTGCCGCCTGACGCAGCACGAGATGGGTGCGATCGAAGAAGATGGCCTCCCGGGTGATGGGCACGATGAGACCGTGCTTGGTCGTGGCCGGGGTTTCCACGTAGCTCTCCCCAAAGCCCACCTGGGGGTAGGGCATGCCGGGGTGAACTTCCGTCAGGGTATCCGGAACGCTTGCCATGGCGGGGAGTTTTTCGCTGTCAAACCGGGTGGGAATGGTCTGCACCAGGCGGGAAGCGACAAACGCCTCGTGCTGATATGCCTGGAGAATCTTCGAATACACCACCTGGCCGGTCACGTTGAGAAAAGCCGTCACGTCCACGGCGTCTCCGGCTTCCAGCAGGGCCACCGGGCCGCTTTGCCGCGGATCAAGCGATTTCACCCACTGATGGCCGTCTGGAATGAGGGCCTCGGCGAGGTCGCGGAGACTGAAGTCTTCCGGTTGGAGGTGCCCCTGTTGGAGAGCCTCGGCCAGGTGAGTCACGGTCTTCTGTGGGCCATCCAGGTCATAACGGCGACGCAATTCACGATAGGAAATCGTAGGCATCGTGTTCTCCTGCAAGGAATCGGGTTTTCTCTCTCGACAGAACAAAGGAACCAAGCTCAGGCCGTGCCGTTCGCTCAGGTGGTCGTGCCTTTGACACCGCCCGCTATGATCGTAGAGCAGACCGCCACCCAAACGGTGCCGCTGGCAGCGCGGACCACGCGGCCCACGGCATTGTCGGCGACGGTGACCTTGACAAGCCGCTGGTTTTCGAGGGCGGTTCCGGCGTCGTTTTCGTCCACACCCACCCAGTCGCCGAGTTGGAGCGTGGTTTCTGGGGTGGGGAATTCGAAGACGCCGGCCGTCGCCACGCGAATCGGGCTGGCACTTCCCGCAGGGCTCCGCTGCATCGCCACCCCCAAGAATTTGGAGGCGAACAGTTGCTGGTTGGCGGCTTCGTTGCCCTGGTCCGGTTGAAGCGACGCCGGCTTGGCGTCATCGCTATCCCAGTACACGAGATCGCCGATTTCGATGACGGTGGTGCTGTCCACCGGTGCGACGACCGGTTGGGTGTCGCCGTAGCGCCATCGCATGACATCAGACATGGAAAACCTCCTCACAGTGAGAAACGGAACATGGAGGCGGCGTGGACGCTGTGCCGCCCCGTTGACCACCATCACACGACACAGGTTCTTGAGCCTTCCAGGGCCTGAATGGGGAACGACAATCGGCTTCCTTCGGGAAATCCTTCGGAGGGGCACGCTTGTCGTGCCCGGGGGAGAAATGGATCATCAATCGGTGTTCATCGGACCCGACAAGCGGGTCCCTCCGAATACGGACCGCGTTGAAATTGATCCCGGGATAGGGTAATGGCCATTCATGAATTGCCCCTACCGGGGATTCAGTGCCATGCGGGCCCGACAGGCGGGCCCTTCCGAAAGAGGTTCCTCCGGGCTGACGGGTTTTTCGTCCTGGACCGACGTTCCGTCATCGCCTGTGTTAAAAAGCCCTGTTTTTGATGGCCCGGGCAAATGCCTCGGCGGTGAGTTCGACGCTCTCGCGCAGCCCATCACGGGATTCCGGATGAGCGATTTGTTTTGGGATTGTTCGGCGGGCTGACTCCACGAGGTGGTTGAGCTCGTCCACCAGCCGCGATTGACGCTGCTCGTTGGCTTCCTGCAGGAGTGTCTGCCACAGGGCGTATCCGAGAGGGATTTTTCCTGGTGCCGCGTCCCCGGGTGGTTTCAGGAATGAATCCGCCAGGCGACGGCGGAGAGCAAGTTCCCCACGAAGGCGACGGACTTCTTCTTCCAGTCCTACCGGCGCTGCCTGATTGACCGGCGAGCGGGTTTGGACCGGGGAATCGTCGGCGGAAGCGTTTTGCGACTCGAAGAGTCCCTGGGTCGAGGCGGGATCCGCCACCACATCGACGCTCAGCACGCGAAGGATTTCGTCGACCACGGTGACGTCGCCCTGTCGGCTGACCCGAGCCAGTACATTGTGGGAGAGGCCGACGTTCTGCGGGGCGTGCTGGGCGTCCCAAACGAGTCGCTCCGCCACATCATGTTTGGGGTTGAAGTACAGATCCGCAAACAGGCCCTCACCCGGACGGTAATGCACGTGCCGCAACAATCCCAGACGGTCGCGGTAATCGCGGGGTGCCGCCGCTTCTCCCTGAGGATGATTGACGTTCACTTTGGCCCCCTCATAGAGCGGCACGGCCGCGCGGAGCGCCGCTTCGGTGTACCAGCGGCCGTTGCGGGACTGAAGTCCCAGGACTTTCACACCTCGGATGATCCCCGCCGTACCATCCACCTGCACGGTGTGATCACCCCAGCCAAGATACTCGCGGAGATTGACTTCATTCATCACAGCACCTCGGTACATGGACATCTTTTCGGAATCTGACCCGGCATCCTCGACTCTGTTTCGGTGTGATCCTCTACGGGTTGCCGTGGGATTGGTGGGCGTTCAAGCTTCGTCACCGGATGGCGGCTCCGCGCGCCGCGCGGGGACCGGTAATCCGTGGCGAAGGGCCAGTTGTTCTCGGGAAAGGGCGCCGCAGCGGAAGAGAATGGCATCGGCCTGGGCCTCGCGGAGACGATCACGAACACAAAGAGAGGGGGGAATCGCTTCGATGGCGACGGCCTCGAGAATGTCCCCAGGCAAACGGCCGTGCTCCGCGGCGGTCCGCAGCGCACGTTCCAGCACTTCCCGGTCGGCCTCAATCATCTCCTGCTGGAGCCGCTGGAACATTTTCACCGCGGGGCCTTCCGCCACCAGGGTGGAAGCGTAATTCGC
>NZ_JACIYL010000260.1 GCF_014359955.1 Thermogutta sp.
GCCCACACGGGCTACGCCGTGTATGGAACTTTCTCCAAGGATTCCCGATTGGTGTACACCGCCTCCCAGGGTATTCTCAATGTCTGGGATCTGGAAAAGCAGGAGGTGCCTCCCCGGCTGGAGACAGAGAACCGCATCGTGCGGGCAATCGCTGTATCCCCGGATGGCACCCGCATTGCCACGGTGGAAGGCCTTGCCTTTCGGGACTCCACCATCAGCCTGTGGGACACAGCCACAAGAACCCGTCTGGTGAGCGCCAAGCAGGCCGGTCTCAGCGATGACTGGCTGTTCTTCACCGCCGATGGCCAGTGGCTCATCGCCGTAGTCCGGGAGCGGCAGCTTCAGATCCGCGACGCGCAGCGCCTGAGCCCGCCCCGCACCGTGTCGTCGCTGAATATTCCCTTCACGGCGCTGACGCTCAGCCCAAGCGGTAAACTTGTGCTGGCGGCCGACCGTCGCGGCCGGTTCATCGCGTGGGATACCAAATCCTGGCTGGAAACCGAACTCCAGGGACTCGCCCTCTCCGGCACCTACGCCACGAGCCTGGCTTTCTCTCCCGACGGAGAGTATCTCGTGGCAGGCACGGCGAATGGTCAGATTGTGGTGTGGGATTTCGACCGCCGCCGACAGATTGCCCACGCCTTCCTCCAGAACGGTCCCGTCGCCGCGATCGCTTTTTCACCCACCACAAATCAGATCGCGGTGGTCAGCCGCTTGATCCCCGCCATTCAGCGGTTTGAGTTTCCCTCTTTGCGTTTCCTGGGTTCGTGGGAAGAAACGCCGGGGTTTATCACCTATCTGGCGTATTCGCCGGACGGGCAGGCACTCCTCTCCGCCACTCCGCCCGATGCAGCCGCCGGTAAGGTGGAACTTCGCATCTGGAACGTGGCCACCGGTCGGTGCCATGCCTCGTTCAGCGATTTTGCCGGCCCCGTCCTTTTTGTGCCGCACTCCCAGCTCTTCGTCAGCCTCGATCGAACTCGCCAGGTGCGAATTTGGCCCTTTGCAACCTCCGATAATTTGCCGGAGAAGATTCCCGACCACCCGACCGACAAGACGCCCACCGAGAACTCCACCGCAGCGGAAGCACCACAGTTTTAGCAGAGCGACCCCGGGAATCAACTGCTGCGGACGCGTCCGAACATGCGAAGCCTTTCCGAGAAGAGTCGGGCCGACGTTTTTTAAGTGGGTTTTTCTTTGCGGAAGACCACCCCTCCCGTCGCGGGCTGAAATCCATGAATGGTGAGCAGATTCGCCGTGCCCGTCGCCCCACTGTGGCACTGGGCTTCGACGATGGAGATCCCTTCCTGCTGCAAGCGGACCAGAGACTCACCCAGCAGAAAATCATCAACTCTGCTGTCCGCCCAGCCTTCAGCCACCCGAATATCCACCAGCCCCACCGCCGGCCAGGAGTGCGGATTGGGATTATGTTTACAGAATCGCACCCGGGCCACCGGTCGGCCAGTCGTGGGGTTGACGAGCAGGTAATCGAGAAGTTCGGATTCGCAGTAGGACACTGCATCCCACCACTGGGTAAGCTGAGGATCCAGTCGCTTGCAGACGGAATACTGGGCGAACTGCAGCCGCAAATTCGGATCCGGAGGCCGACGGTAGTGCATCAGGTTCAACTGAAAGCGCCGGTATCGGGCATCCAGCACGTAATTATGCTGGGTGAAAGTCTCGATCAGTTGGGTATCGCTCTCCAGAATGCCGGGCAATTGAAAACCACCGTAAAGGCCCAGATAAAACGGATGCCACGGACTGGCAGAGCCCCCGTAGAGGACCTGGGCACCCCGCGACGTCAGATATTCCTCACAGCGGAAGAGAAGTGTCTCAGGAACCTGCGACTTCTCGTAGTCCTGGCTCACCAGAAGCAGACATATGATCCCCACCTCGCGACGCAGGGCATCACCGAAATCAGCGGAGGGCGCAAATCCGGCATGGGCAAAGCCCACCGGGCGACCGTCGTCGAAAGCCAGGATCAACCCCTTGGGGTCGAAATACGGCTTGTTGAGCACACTTCGCTCCAGCGAAGAGATATTCAACGGCTGAACAAGGCCCGGCCGACCAGTACACTCAGCCCAAATGCGTAACAGATGAGGCGGGTCGGTGTTGAGGTAGGTTCGATACGTTAACATCCCCCCAAGGACTTCCCGTTCTCGACATTGCCGAAGGCCCACAGCGGCCCAGCCGACTTACCAGGATGTGTCATGCGCATTGTCGCGTGACGGGGCGTGTGGCCTTCCCTGGTGTTGATTCCCCTCTGCTTCTATTCTAGGGCGCACCCGCGGCAAGCTGCAATGACGCGTGACCAACGGCTCGCCTTCCGCCAGGGGCCATTCATGAATGGCCCTCGCCCTCGAAGGGACCTGCTTGTCAGGTCCGTACTCGGCGGAACCGCATTCGGAGGGACCTGCTTGTCACGTCCGACGAACACCGATTGATGATCCATCCCGCTTCAACGGGCACGACAAGCGTGCCCCTCCGAGAAAATTCCGGAGGGACCTGCCTGTCAGGTCCGCTGATTCACGTTGGATAATCCACTCCGATTTGACTGGCACGGGCAGAATGACACGCCGATTCCGGGGTTGTATAATACTGTCCAAAACGGGCAGCGTTCCGCTAGTCTTGGGGAAACGGAGGATGGGCCATGGCCAACAGCGCATCGGCATGTCGTTGGCGATTTCTGGTCGCACTCGTGCTTCTTCCTTTCGCAGTGGGATGTCAGGACTCGTCTTCTTCTTTTCGGGTCACGCCACCGAATCGGACGCCTTCGCAAGGGTCGTCCCCCTCGGCCCAAGACGCTGCGCAAACACAAGGAGATCAGGGGGATACCGTCGCCAGCAAGTCTCAGATGCAACAGGCAGCCCCAGCAATGCCCGTGGGCGCTCAACAAGTTCCGCAAGCACCGAGTGCGGAATTGGCTAGCGGTGATGGGGCTCCCCAAGGCGTCTCCACACCAGCGCCACAACCGGCCTCATTCGGTCAAACAAACGTGCCGTCACAGACAACTGGTGGTCCGCCCGTGTCAGAGGCAGAAAATCCACAGATGGAACAGGTGTCCCCTCCCGCCCCTGTTTATGGGCCGCCGAGAGATCTGCTGGCACTCGTTGATCCAACAGCTCACAGTATATTCGGCACCTGGATACGAGAAGGCAAATCCTTGCGTTCGCCTGGCCAGGCACTGACAACACTGGTGTTTCCTTTCGACCCACCTCAGGAGTTCAGGCTGCTCATCGTGGCACGACGTGTTCGGGGTCGCGAGTCTCTGAATGTCACGCTCCCGGTGGGGAACTCTCAAACGATGGTGGTGCTCGAGGGATTTGGGCGGCTCGTTAGCGGGCTATCCCTGGTGTCGGGAGCGACGGCTGATCATAACGAAACGACTTATTTTGGGCGAATCTTCCACGGGGATGCACCGGTCTCGCTGGAGTTCGCTTCCGCCCCCGACTACGTCCACGTACGCGCGTCGCAAGAACTGATCATTCAATGGCAGGGTGATGCGTCTCGTTTGAGCCTGGATCAACGGTTCTGGTCTCACATTCCGCCGCGCAGGATTGCTCTGAGCGTTTACAGCGCGGAGACGGTTTTTGTCATTGATCGTGTTGAACTGTTGCCTGGCCCCATTGGCGCGAGATACCGCCCCGATTTGGCTCGAATGCGGCCCGGTGGGCCGGGAATGGGGAGGCCATATCGCCCCTTCGGGCCTCCTCCGTGGGTGATGGCAGGGCCACCTCCATCATCGGCACCTCAGACCCAACCGGAAGAGACACCGTCACCACCGGAGACAGCAGGCGTGCGTCCAGGTCCGAGATTGCCAACTGAACCCATCACGCACTTTGAGGAAGAGCCACCGGAACAGGTCACCCAGTGGAAAGATTCGGTCGGTTTGATCGAGTTTCCCCTCGCTTCCGGTACAGGGTTTGTCGCCAAGGAGAAATTGATCGTAACCAATTCCCATGTCATCGAGGGCGCATTTGCCGAAGACCTTGAGATCACATTCGCCGGGGCACAGGAGGGGCGTTATCGAGTCCAGAAGCTACTCTATGAGGACCCGGCAAGGGATTTGGCGATCCTTTATGTCGATTGTCCTCAAAAACCCGTTCCGATTGCGTTCGTCACCGAATTGCGACCGGGAGATAAAGTGGCGATTATCAGCAATCCGTCTTTGGGAAACACGGAACTGATCTTGCGTAATGCCATAGTAGCGGGTCAGGTTGCCGCCCGGGTCCATAAGAAGGGTTACGATTTCTACCAGATTACCGCCAACGTCAATCCGGGAAGCAGTGGGGCGCCGCTATTCAACTGGCAGGGTGAGGTCGTGGGTGTCATTGCCATGAAGGCCACGGAGGAGGGTGAGCGCGAGCTGGGGCAGGCCCTTCGCAATCTGGACCAGAGCTTTGCGAAAATCATGCCCGGAGTCATTCGCCGAGGCATGGCATTTTCCATTCCGGGGAATGCTCTTGTTAAAGCCATCGAAGAGGCCGAGAAAGAGTTACAGCAGCCCACTGGACGAGCCAATGACCTCCACGCAGAACGGGCTTTGTTTGAGAAGCTGGCCGTGGCGGGTGTCCTCTATCTCCTCAAGTTCGCTGCAAATGTTCCGGATGAAGTCCGTGCCCAAGAGCAACTTGTGCGGATGCGCGGGGTCCCAAGGCTGGCGGCCGGCAAGGTCAAATTGGTTGAACTGATGCCCGAGGATCAAGCCCGCAAAATCCGATTGGCCCTCGATGCCAGTGAAGCCAGAGAGATTCTCGCTTTTTGTACCAACAATGTGGATCAACGTCTCAATGCATTGAAACAGAGTCCGCATGTGGACCAAAACCGTGTGAAACTCTTGGAGGCACTCATGCGGACGGTCAACACACTCAAACGGTATAGCGACAGTCCACCGACCACGTATCAGGCCTACAGTCAAGCGGCACTCCAGCAGTCGGAAAATCTCAAAGACCAGGTGACCCGACTGGCGGAATCTTTCACTCAACTTCGACCGGCGTATGCCGACTGAACGCGAAATGTCCATTCCAAGAGCGGGTCGCGTTGCGGCCTCGTTGAGCGAGCGTTCACCGGCGGACCGTGAAATTGGTTAAAGCAGCCAGGCTGGTGAGAGAGGCAGCCGACGTCCCCGGTTAAGAAAGCCCTCACCCAGCGTGTCCCTTCAAAAAACGCCTCGGAGGGACCCGCTCGTCGGGTCCGTCATTCAACATTCGATGTTCCATTGCCTTTCGGCGGGGACTGAAGTCCCGCGCCGAAAGCGGGGCTAAAGCCCCGCACTCCATATGGAGTGCGGCGATTCATCGCCGCTTTTTC
>NZ_JACIYL010000261.1 GCF_014359955.1 Thermogutta sp.
CGCTCCGCAGCTCTTCGGTCGGGTTGTTGATCTTGACAATGACCTGATAATCTTTGACGTTGGAATTGAAGAACGAAGTGGGCAGGGGATATTCGCCCACTTCGGTCACCTCGCCATCGAACTCCACTCCTGCGAGGGCATCTACACGGACTTTAGCCGGCAGGCCCACTCGTACCAGACCGATCTTCGATTCGTTGACTTTCGTTTTCACCTGCATGCGCTTCGGATCCGGAAGTCGGATGATGGTCTGATACTGACGGACGCGGACACCTTCCTGAATGATGATGTCTGTTTGACCCCGCACACCGACCTGGTTCGCGTAAACGACCTGCCCCGCCGCAGGAGCGGTAATAATGCATTTCTTGATTTGTTCCTCGATCTTCTTGAGTTCTTGAACCTGAAGGTCGTAAGAATGCTGCTGGGCTTCGAGCTTGGCCCGGGCTGTCTCAATGTCCGCATCCAGTTGCTTGAGCATCTTTACTTTGGTGAACCGCTCCAGAACATCCAGTTTAGTCCGAGCGGACTCCAGTTCTTTGATGGCTTTATTCAAAGCGAACTGGTCGGCCTCCAACTGTGCCTGAGTGATGTACCCTTTCTGAGCCAGGCTCTGGCTGTATTTGAGGTAATCTTCCGCCCGGCGTCGGTTTTCTTCGGCAATGAAGTTTTGAATTTGAATATCGAGGAGTTGCTCCCGATACTGGCCCTCCAGGTACTCTTGTTTGGCGATTATCGCTGTATCGAGTGCCCGCTGCGCCTGAATGAGCAAAGCCTGCTCGTTGGCCACCTTGATTTGTTGCTGAACATACTCGTCGCGAAGGGCCGATGAATCCAGTTCCACGAGAAAATCGCCGGGCTGGACGTAAGTTCCCTCGGGGACAATGCGGATGATCATCACCCCGCTTCCCTGCGTTTCCACTTCGCAGCGGATCTCCACATTGCTGGCGCTCTCCACGTCACCGCGCTCCGTGACTTCGTTGATGAAGTCACCGCGAATGACTTTGGTGGTCAACGGCCTGTCGTGAGTTCCCTGCCAAAGCGTCCGGGGCAGGAAGGACCAGACGAGGGGCACACCTATCATCAACAGGCCAAGGACAACCAGGGGACCTTTGACAACCCAACCGCGCCGGGGATGACCGGTGGCAGGCAAGCGATTTCGTGTCATAATTCGTTACTCCCCCCACAAAATGGCGGTGCCGAGCGGCTGCTCAGCGAATTGTCGGTTTTCTCGGAATCAATCCAGCAAGCCGTGGGTGCGCTTTCCGCAGGTGGGTCTTTGAGTGTTTCAGTGCAACCCCTTTTCGGGCAGCAACCGTTCCAGTGTGTTGGTCCCGGTGTGTTTTCCTGATTCCGCCATGAACCAAACGTGCCCGTAGCGACGTTTGGACTTTCTTTTCCGGTTGTGGTTGGATGTTCGCTCGGTTACGGGCTATTTTTCGTCAACGCTGCTGGATACTCTTTCGCCGATGGCTCGACGGTTGGGAGCTCTTGCGATTTTTCGGTAGGTCCTACCAAATGCCCTGGTCACGTACTGATGCCTGATTCAACTGCCCCTCGCTTCGGAATGTGTGTCATCGGAACTACGGGAGGGCCACCGAAAGGGGGGCCGTGCCGTTCCGGGAGTAACCACTTTACCATCTGGTGCGCGAGGTTGTTGAAATCGAACGTCCACCCTGGCGCCCCGAACCAGCCCGGGTGAGCATTGGTGACTTCACATCTACTATTTTAAACGCTTGAAAGAGGAAAGGTAACGAAAAACTCTTGAAGGAGCAAATTCGTACATTTATAATACTAGATTCAACTGGCACAAATGCGCTTCGGCGGTTGGGGATGCCTGTGACGTCTGAAAACGGACGCGTCGGGCAGCGTGTTCCCCGGAGGGGGCTTTTGGGGGGCGGTCGATGGGCTCGGCAACGTACACTCGGCGGGGTGACCCATGACAAACGGACCGGACAAAACGGCTTCCAGACATTCCCGACGGATCCAGCGTGAGCGTCGCACGATTGAGGCAATGATCCGCATTTTTTGTCGAAAGAACCACGGCCAGAGGCATTTGTGCCCGGAGTGCCAGGAGCTCTTCACGTACGCCATGTGCCGGCTCGATAAGTGCCCCTTCGGAGAGAATAAAACCACTTGTGCGCGGTGCCCTATCCATTGCTATAAGCCGGACATGCGAGAGCGAGTGCGGCAGGTGATGCGGTTTTCTGGGCCGTGGATGCTGCTCTACCACCCTTATTTGACATTTCGACATTACCTCGACGAATGGTTCATTGAACCGCAACCCCTCCAAAGAAGGGTGGGCAGTTGAAGGGCCAGCGGATGGGAATGGGCGGCGATTCGGTTGGGCTCCGATTGTTGGGTTCGGTTGCCGGTTGAACAGTAGGGGCAATTCATGAGTTGTGCCTGCGACACGTCGCGCCCGCGGTGTTTCATACCGACCAAAGGGGGCATTCAGGGTGAGCGTCCCTTGATGAGCCGGGCTGCCGCGGGTTTAATGAGGGTTTACCATTACAGACCGGTAGCGGACGAGAGCGCTGACGGCAGGAGATTTTGCTCGCCTCGATAAAATCCTGTAAATGGCCGCGACGCTTGGTAGCTGACGAAATATCCCAACGACAGCGAGGTTGTGCGAGATGTACGCGATTATTCAGGATGGCGGACGCCAGTACAAGGTAGAGGTTGGCCAGGTCCTTGATGTGGACTACCGCCTGAGCGCTGAAAAGTCTAAAGACGGCGCCGAGTTTGCACCCAAAGAGATTCGCTTCGACCGGGTGCTGGCCATTCGGGATGGTTCGACATTTCTTCTTGGTCGGCCGACCATCGATTCCGCTTATGTGGTGGCGGAAGTTCAAGAGACCCTCCTCGGCCCCAAGATCTACATCCAGAAATTCCGGCGGCGAAAGAATTATCGTCGTCGCAAAGGACATCGGCAGTTGTACCTGCGGGTGAGGATCAAGGAGATCAACCCCGGCAGCGCCCTGCCCGAAAGACGCCAGGAGGCGGCCGTTACTCAGCCGGAATCGGCGCCCGCTGAAACGTCCAACCAGCCCGAGCAGGCCGAGGCCCTCGCCGTTTGAGCTATTCGCCCGGCCATCCCAAAGCCCCCGGAGTCTGCGCGGATGGAGGTGGGGGATGAAGGGACGGTGGCCCCGGCTGTGTGCTGAGGTTTTTCCGTGCTTCTGTGGGGAACGGGTGAACGGGGATTTGCTCTGCGCTCACGGGTCTGTTTTTTTGTGGGTGAAAGGCGCTTTCTGACGCCGCGGTAGTTGACTGTTTGGCTTGAGGATTAGACGCGTATGACCAAGGATTTGATTCCCGCCCATGGCGATCTTCCGGAACCGCTCGATTTGACCGTTCCTGAGGAAGCGCGGGAGGATTTTCTGGCCGAAGCGGCGCGGCTCAAAAAAGTCCCGGTCTCGGATGCCGACCTCTCGACGGTCTATCGTTTCGGGGATGGGGCCCTCAGTCCGCTCACCGGGCCGATGGATCGAGAGGTTTACGATCGAGTTTTGGAGGAAGAGGTCATCGAGTACAACGGGCGGCTGTACGCCTGGACCATTCCACTGGCCTTTCCGGTCACAGCCGAGCTGGCCAAACAGTTAAGCCCTGGGGAAAAAGTCGCTCTGGTGAACTCCCGGGGAGAGATTGTCGCCACGCTGGAGCTTACCGATGTCTTTCCCTGGGACAAGCGGAAATACCTGACGCGAGTGTATCTGACTGAGCGGTTCGACCATCCTGGCGGGGACATGGTGTTAAAAGCGGATGGCGACAAGGATTATCTCATCGGCGGAAAGATCCAGGTCCTGCCGCAGCCCAAGCATCCCCGGTTTGGCAAGTATGTTCTGCGTCCGAAGGAGGTGCGGGAGCTGATTCGGCAGAAGGGGTGGGAACGGGTGGTGGCCTTTCAGACCCGGAATCCCCTCCATCGTGCCCATGAGTATGCCCTCGTTTATGGTTTGGAGACTTTGCTCCGCCAGGGTTACAACGCGGGGGCATGCCTCAATCCGTTGATCGGGGAAACCAAAGGGGACGATGTGCCTGCTGACGTTCGCATGCGGACCTACGAGGCGCTCATCGAGCAGCGGGCGCTCGGGGATGGGGATAGTGATCCGGCCCTCTGGGGGCCGCGGGGAGAATCCGTTCCCGACCGTGTGATTCTGGTGGGCCTGGACATCAAGATGTTCTACGCCGGTCCCAAAGAGGCCGTCATGCATGCCATTTACCGACAGAATTTTGGATTTACCGACATCATCATCGGCCGCAAGCATGCAGACGCCCCCTATCACGACGGAACCACCATTTGGGGTGATTTCGATGCCCAGGAGATCTTCAAGCGTCTGCGGGGTGATCTCAAGATCAAGCCGCTGTGCGTGGGATTTGCGGCCTACTATGAGTCGGTGGGACGGGTCGATCTGATGGAGAATCACCCCAACGAGAAGCCGGTCTCAATCTCTGGCAAGGAGATTCGCGCGGCGCTCCGTGAGGGGCGACCGGTCGATCCGCGGATCATGCGGGAAAGCACGGCCCGAATCCTCGCCGAGGCCATGGCCCAAAAATAGCCCAATCATAGGGAATGTGGGATGTCCGGGGGGGTTGCACGACTGGTGTGGGGAGGTCTGTCGGCCGTCTGTATGGGGTTTTCCAAGACAGGTGTGCCGGGGGCTTCCATTCTCGCCGTGGTCCTGATGGCCCAGGCCTATCATGAAGACGCCGCGCTTTCCGTGGGGGCGCTCGTCCCGGTTCTGCTTGTCGGTGACCTGTTCGCGGTGTACCTGTATGCGAGGTACACGGCGTGGGATCGGCTGATCAGATTGTTTCCCTCTGTGGCCGTCGGGTTGATCAGTGGAGTCGTGCTTTTGCACTATGTGCGAGGCAACGCGCTGCGACCGATCCTGGGGGCGCTGGTGGTGGCCATGTTCGTTCTGGAAGTTTACCGTCGGACCTTCGCGGACGGACACTATGGCCAGAAATGGTGGTACGTGTGGCTGACGGGGATGCTGGCGGGCTTTGCGACGATGGTGGGAAATGCTGCTGGTCCTGTCATGACGATGTACCTCCTCAGCCAGAATCTGCCCAAGGACAAGTTCATGGGCACCACAGCCGTGTTCTTCTTCACGGTCAATGTATTGAAAATCGCCCCCATGGCCGTCGAAGGAATGATCACATCTGAGACTATGCACTTTGCCACCTTTGCTGTTCCCATGACGCTTGTGGGCGGAGGATTGGGACGGTGGGTCTTCCGACGAATGTCGCAGAATACGTTCGACATGGCAGCCCTC
>NZ_JACIYL010000262.1 GCF_014359955.1 Thermogutta sp.
GCAGGGTCAGGCAGCACCGGCCACCCAGGCGCCATGACCTCTGCCAGCCGTTTGTCTGGTATGGGATGACATCGGGCCCATCTGCCCGTCTCTGGTGAACTTTGGGTAGGGGTGAAACAATCACCCCTTTTTTTGCGCGCGACAACGTGTGTGTTTTAACGAGACTGGTCGTTACCGCTCGGGGGAGAGAGGGCTTCCAACGCCTTGAGCTTGTAGATGAGCGCTCGGCGGCTGATGCCCAGCTTTCGGGCGGCCAGCGTTCGGTTGCCGCCGCACTCGGCAAGGGTGGAGAGGATTGTCGCCCTTTCCACTGCCGACAGACGCCCTTCCTCAGATTCTTGGGGCGCTTGATGCGCCGAAGATGCCAGGGCGGCCACCTCGGACGGAAGATGCTCCGGAAGGATGATATTCCCCTGCGCCAGCAAACACGCCCGCTGGATCGCGTTTCGCAGTTGCCGCACATTTCCCGGCCAGTGATAGGAGAGCAGAGCGGCCATCGCCTGGGGCGAAAATCGCACAGGCTGGCGGGCAAACTGGCGACCAAAAAACTCGGCCAGCGGCAGAATATCCTCACGGCGATCTTTCAACGGAGGGATAGTGAGCTCCACCACGTTGATGCGGAAATAGAGGTCTTCGCGAAACCGCCCGGCTTTAACAAGTTCCTCGAGATTACGGTTGGTAGCCGCGAGAAGTCGGAAGTCCGTCTTCACAGGCTTTTCACTCCCGACGGGGATGATCTCGCCGGTTTCCAGAGCCCGCAATAGCTTTGCCTGAACGGTAAGGGGCAATTCCCCAATTTCATCAAGAAAAAGGGTGCCCCCGTGCGCTGCCCGAAAATACCCCATGCGGTCCGCGGTTGCCCCGGTAAATGCCCCTGCGACATGCCCAAAAAGCTCGCTCTCGACGAGTGATTCCGGCAAACCCGCGCAATTGGCGGCAACGAAGGGACCCTCCCGCCGAGCACTCCAGTCGCGGATGAGTCGTGCCACCACCTCCTTCCCGCTGCCGCTTGGGCCAAGGATCAGAACCGGAGCGTCGGATTGCGCCACGAGATAGGCCGTTTCCAAAACTTTTTGAAATGCCGGACTCACGCACACTACGTTGGAAGGCAGGGGCGGTAAACGCGATTTCGAGGCAAGCTCGTCAGGACGCCCCACGTGGTCAAGAATGACGGCTTCCAGTTCTTCAAGATCGACGGGCTTGAGGAGATAATCGACGGCCCCAATCTTCATCGCTTCCACCGCCTCGCGAACGTCACCGTAAGCGGTGATCAGAACGATCGGGATTTCAGGGTGCTTTTTCTTCAGATCCGGCAAAATTTCCAGACCTGATTTGCCCGGCAAACGAACGTCCAGAAGGATGAGACCGGGATGCTCATCCGCAATGCGATCCCAGGCCTCCTCGGCTGATCCTGCTTCGGTAACGCGAAACCCCAGCGAGTGCACCACCTCTGCAAAAAGCCTGCGGTGGGCCTCGTCGTCATCCACGATCAGGATCAAAGGCTGTTTGCCAGAGTTACCACGCATGGGCATCAGGTGCCAATGTTACGGGTCTTTCTCCCACCATTGGCGCTTGCAGAAATAACGAAAATCGCATTCCATTGTCTTTTTCAGGACTCTTCTATCCCATGCTATCACGAGACTCGGGAGCTGTTGCCAGATTCTCCGGGTCGAGAGTGTTGACTCCGCTGTCTACGGGCCTTTCCGGGATCGGCGTGGGTTTTCGACTGTGCAGGGGAATAATGATCTGAAAAACGGAACCACCCTCTGAAAGCGCTTGGTACCGAATATCCCAGCCGTGGGCCTCCACGACCTTGCGGACCAGCGCCAATCCCAATCCACTCCCCTGAGGATCAGTCGAAAAATACGGCGTAAACAGGCGGGGAAGCTGCTCCGGCTTGATCCCCGGCCCGTGATCTATCACCTCAATTGTACAGGCGTTAGACACCACACGCGTGTTGATTTCGACAGACGTGCCCGGTTGTGTGAACTTGACCGCATTGTGCAACAGATTGAAGAGGGCCTGACGAAACAGCTCGGGATCGGCCCAAAAAGCGATCGGGCGGTCAGGCGGCTGATAGTGGCAGCGAACGCCTTTGGCTTCGCAATCCGGTTCCAGGAGTGTCAGAAGTTCCCGAATGATCGGTTCCGGATGAACCACCTCCCAGCGCGGTCGATACGGTTTTGCAAAAGTCAGAAACTGCGTCAAACGCGCGGCCAGCCGATCGCACTCTTCCATGACCAGGCGGGCTTCGTGGGCAATCGGGGACTGCGGGTTTTCACTCTGCGCGAGCTTCTGGGCCCAACCCCGGATGAGCCCGAGGGGATGGCGGGTTTCATGCGCGAGGCCGGCCGCGGCCTGGCCCAATTCCTCGTAGTGTTTCGCCCGCAGTTCGGCCAGTCCACGCTCGTGTTCCGCGGTCAAAGCTCTGGTGGCCAAGCCCCACGCGAGAGCAAGCAGCCAGAAACACCCCAGGCCCGTCCCGACCGCGATGAGCCGACTGATCGCGGCCCGACGGAGCTGCGCGTCGTAATCGGAACGATCCAGAAGCAGGATCACAGAGAAAACTCCCCCATTCGAGAAAGGACTGGGGTTTTCCTCTTCCATCGCGTCGCGGAACCAGCGTCCCCAACCGAAGCCGCGACCGCGTCCCGGTCCTTCCGGTGGAAGTGGTGGAAGCTCAAAACTCTTCTGGATGAGAAAACCCGCCGGCAGCACGGTCCAATCGTCGGGGGGAAGCTCCGCGAAGTTGGCTCCGGCGCGAAGTATGAACCGGCAGTTTTTATCGACGATTCCCGCTGCCAGAACGTCGTGGGAATCGACCAACTCATCCAGGACCACCTGAATCTGCTGATCGAAAAAGGCCCCCAGTCGCCGATGGGAACGAATCGCCCCAATGACGGCCTTGGCCAGGGCCTCAGCCTGGCCGCGGACCACTTCTTCCGCAGCGATTCGGTCTGTTTGCCATTCGTGCCACTGCCAGGTGACAAAAAGCAGTGCCAGTGCGAGCAGTAACCCGATGGCGGCCATCCTGGTTCGAGGGCCTTTGAACGCCCCTCCGGCGGTTCGCGCGGGTGTCTCGGGTACGGGAGAAGGCAAGACCAGAGTTCTCGGCGGCAAAGCGGACGTGTCTTTCATAACAGTTACGGAGTCCCCGAATATCTGTGAAAAAGGCGGGAGACCTGATCAATCTCCCGCCGTTGTAAGACTGGAGACTTGGCGCTGTCAACCACGGAGCCCCGCGGCGATTTCACCAGCCTCGGCGGAATTCGTAGTAGTCACAGACGCCATTGCCGTTGCGGTCCACGTAGTAGGGCCCAAGACCCATGCCACGCCCGGGGCCACCCATGCCGTATCCACGGCCCCGTCGAGGTCCAAAACCGGGAGACGCTGGTGCAAAACCGGGACCAGGTCCACGACCGGGGCCCATCCCCATCGCGTATCCAGGCCCCCGACCCAATCCCAGCCCGAGACCGGGCCCACCCCACGGGCACACGCCCATGGCCGGATTTGCGACCGGGGCAGGGCCAACTTTGACCCACTCCGCACGCAGGTCACGAAGCTTGGCCTGCAGTTCTGCAATCCGCTGGCTATCAGGTTGGGGCTTGGCCTGCTCTTCGGCCAGAGTTGCCATGGTGCGGAACCATTCGGCGCGGAGTTCCGCCAACTTGGAAACGGCGGCTCCCGGTGAGGGGGCAACAGCCGGAGCTGAGGTGCTTGCGGCCTCAGGCTCGCTGGCCCACGCTATTCCGGGAAGTACCAGAAGACCCAGTCCAGTTAGAATCGTCAAGAATCGTCGAGCACGCATGGTTGTGTCCTCCTCATTTCAGGGTTACTTGTGTCCGATACACCTCGAACTCCACTTTCGATCTTCAGGCCGGCGCCGACCTGTTCACTGTATTTAGCACAAGCGATGCCAAAGCGCGTTTTTCGCCGCGTGGCCCCGCAAAACCCGCGGGAAAAGCTGTGAACGACCACCTGTTTGTCGGCGGGACAGACCTCAGTTACTCCTGGACTTGCCCGCCGGCCGGGAAATTTTTGCAGAGAATGGTCCGCCAGACGATCGGTTGGAGTGTGCAATTTCTGCACAGCTTGTCGGCCAAAGAGAATTGCGGGAAGCAAGGGCAGGAATTCATCGCGGTGCTGCTTTAAGCTAAGATTGAAAAAAGTCTTCCCGCGTTTTTTTCGTTTTTCTCCGACAAATTTCTCTCGCCGGGAAACGAACCCCCGGCTGGCAGTCCTCGACGATGCAGGCGCGAAAGAGATGAACGTCACGGTGGAACACATTTTCGAGGCCGGCGTGGTGGGAGCCGGAGGGGCCGGGTTCCCAACGCATGTGAAGTTATCCGCCAGAGCCGACACTGTGCTCATCAATGCGGCCGAGTGCGAGCCGCTCCTCCATAAGGACAAAGAGATCCTTCGCGACTACACGGAGACGGTCCTGGAAGGCCTCCAGATCGCCATGCAGCTTGTGGGAGCGGAGCGCGGCGTCATCGGCATCAAAGGAAAGTACCACGATGTCATCGAAAAGCTGGAACGGATGATTCCTCCGCGGGTGGAGATCGTTCCTCTGCCCGACGCCTATCCGTCGGGTGACGAATTCATTCTTGTCTACGAGGCGTTGGGACGCATCATTCCGCCTGGGGGAATTCCCCTGCACGTGGGAGCTGTCGTGATCAACGTGGAGACAGCGTTCAACGTGGCCCAGGCCGCTTCACAGCCGGTCGTGGAAAAATATCTGACGATTGCGGGGGCGGTGAGGGAGCCTGTGACCCTCCGCGTGCCGGTGGGGGTGACACTCGCAGAGTGCCTCGAACTGGCGGGCGGGGCAACAGTGGAAAATCCCCAGTTGATGGTGGGTGGGGTGATGATGGGGTATCTGGAAGAGAACCACCAGGCCCTCGTGGATAAAACGACCGGGGGTGTTATCGTTCTTCCTCACGATCACATCGTCATTCGGCGGCGCCGTCAGGACTGGAAACAAATTGCCAGGATTGGCCGATCCGCCTGTGATCAATGCAGTTTCTGCACCGAATTGTGCCCGCGGTGGCTTCTCGGACATCCCATCGAACCCCACCGGGCCATGCGCAGCCTCGGCTTCAATCTGGTGGGTGAAGCGAACGTCCAGGGGACCGCATTCTGTTGCGAGTGCAATCTGTGCAGCCTGTATTCCTGTCCGGAAGACCTTGACCCGAAAAACGTCTGCGCGCAGAACAAACGCCGGATCCTCGCCGAGAAGCGACGGTGGGAGAATCCCCCCTTCGTCCCGGA
>NZ_JACIYL010000263.1 GCF_014359955.1 Thermogutta sp.
TTTTTGATCTCTGTCGAAGTGCTTTTCGAGCCGAGAATGCCGACCAACCCTACAAGGTCCAGCTCGTGCAGTCGACCGTGCGAGAGATTGTGCTGCTCGCAATACGTGAGCATCTCCTCAAGTTCAGGATGGATGGTGAGCCATTCCTGCTGTCTGGTGCGGACAAAAACCGCCGCGTGGACTTCATAAACGAAATAGACGAGCTCGGGATCCAGGCGATCTCGGCGTTGCAGAACTTCAGGGCGGAACCGGTCCAAAAGCGGGCCCTGCTGGTACAGAAATAGAAGCTTGCACACTGCCGACAGTTGCTCGTCAGAAAGGTGCGCGGGGTCGATGAAATGAATGAGCAGCGGGTCCGCCGTCTTGTCGATGAACCTCGCCAGTTCCTCCTGGTCAAAGTCCAGATGGAGCTTTTGCCACACCTCGTGGAGGACTCGGGCTATGTGTGGGTCAGGAATCTCTTGCAGAATATGGGCCAGCAGTATTCGCGCCCATTGTTTCTTCTGTGGGTCGCGCGCCGCTTCTTCCAGAGTCAGTGGTTCAAGAACCGGCCATCGCCATTTGGGGATGCTCTCCACAAGTCGGGATTCCACGTCCGTCCACTTCCCGTCGGCAAAGCGTGAACTGACAAAAGAGACGTCGCGGAGCATCTTGAGAGTTCGCGGCTCGGTGGTGAAGACGGACTCTTCAAGAACTCTGAGCTCCTCGCCGCCGCACCACTGCCGAGCGCGTGTTTCAACCCACGACCGATCCGATTCCGGAACACCAGTCAGGACGATTTGGGCTGGTTGATCGGTTTGCCTTCCCAAATAAGAAACGAAAGAAATGAGCGGGGGTTGGGCTGCGTCCAGATCTCTGAGAAGCTGTTCAAAACCATCGGAGCGGGGATACCGCAACAACAGGAATTGCGCCTCCACGGGCCCCATGTCATTGTTGAAGGGGAGTTGATCGGGGGGAACGTGGTCCAGATGCGGATCAGAGAAAAGGGCTTCTTTCGTCCGCTCGGGATCCGAAACTTCATACCGGAGCAAATAGAGATTCTCTGTATCGCCGAAGCCGTTCTTTTTGAGTATGGTCGCACGTAACAGAGCCACCATCCCCAGGGGCCCTGTTTGATCCAGTTGCGCGCACCGTAAATAGGCTTCGGCTGCCCCCGGGTAATTGATCTGCCAGAGCCGGAGGTTTCCCAGACAGAACCAGGCTTGCGGTTCTTCAGGATTGGTTTCCAGGTAACGCTGGACCTCCTGTTCTGCGAGGGCGAAGCGGAACCGCACCACGTGTTGGTAAACGCGAGAATTGAGGTCCCGAAGCTCGTCCTTGAACAGGCCCGTTGTGGGCATTTGACGTAGTTCCAGGGGCACATCCTTGCGGTGGTACAACTGCTGCAGGAGTTCATCTGTGTCGGTGTGGTTCTGTGGATCGTAACGATGAGAAGCGATCCAGAGATACGCAATGGCCGCGGGGATGTGTCCCTGCTCGGCAAGCCACTCCGCCACGGTGGTCATGGCCGCCACGACTCGGTAATAAAAATATCCCTGGGCCTCGCACTGCTCCGCACAGCGTGCAAGGTTTTCGGTGGCCTCTTGAAAACGGTTCTCCAGGATTTGGGCGATGGCCAGTTCCGCCAGGGCAATGGGGCTGTCGGGGAACAGACGGACGAACTCCGCTGCCGATTTTGCGTGGTCCTCAACACAGCCTGCTGCCCGATCCAGGAGGCACTTGTACGCCCACAGGCACGCCCGATTGGGATCGCGTTCCAGCCAGGTCGTCACCTGCTGGCGTGCCGCCCGGCTCTGATCCGCCGTGATCAATTTCTCCAGGCGTTCCAATTGCGGCAAACAGTTACCCGCGCAGAACTTGACTTTCTTTCCCGTCCCGCCGGGACACATTGCGAATTTATCAATCGCCATGGAAATTCTCCAACTCCTTTGACTTCACGTTCGTAGCTGCCGCCGGTTACCGGCTGCCGGCCCCAATGGCGACACCGATCTGTCCAGGTGTGCCCCGGGCACTCTTTTTGAGCGAGCATCGCCGTGTCCGACCGTGGCTCGGGCGAGTCTTCCCCGGTGCTGTTCGACGTACCCGAATGGCCGAGCCGAGCAGGCAGCAATTTTTCAAAAAAGTTATGGCTTCTTCGCAAAAGCTTAATGGTACCACACTTGACGAGGCGGCGGGAGCGGGAAAGCGGTTGACCCCTCCCCAGTGTTTGTGCAAAGATTCGCGAGTCGATCTCCGGGCGTGGGAATGGCCGTGTTGGGATGACGGGCATCAATCGCAAGCATGTTCTGCCGTTCAGCCAGCGGGTAGTCCACCGCCAGCACACCAATCGCAAGAACCGGTCAGCGTGCGGCAGGGGCACTTGATGAATCGCCCCTGCAAAACGTGTTGCACGGATAAACTTCACTTCCCGTGGGGCGAATCGTGACTGGCCCCTACCAGCCGGAATCGGCCAGGGGCGGTGCGACGGGTTGCAAAAATAATAGGCCGTAATTGTTGACAAATGGAGCAGACGTGGTCACACTAATCGCAAAATGGATTTCGTCGCGACCGCGGATGATCGGGTGATATCTCGCTTCAGTGACACCTTCTGGGGAGGTCGTTATGCGCGCGCCTCGCATTCTCTGTACTATTGGGATCGTTATTGCGACGCTGGGATGGCTCTCAAGGTCACTCCTCGCAGAAGAATCCGCCCAAAAGGCAAAAACGCAGCGTCCCAACATTCTCTTCATCATGGCGGATGACCATGCCTACCAGGCGCTGAGTTGCTATGGCTATGGCATCAATCAGACGCCGAATCTGGATCGGCTTGCGAAAGAGGGAATGCTGTTTCGGAACTGTTTTGTGACGAACTCCATCTGTGGACCTTCCCGAGCGGTGATTCTCACCGGCAAGTATACTCATCTCAACGGATTTGCCAGAAATGGTGACATCTTCGACGGGACGCAACAGACGGTGGCCAAACTGCTCCAGAAGGCCGGCTACCAGACGGCGATCATCGGCAAATGGCACCTGGGCAGCGATCCCACCGGTTTTGATCACTGGGAGATCCTGTTTGGACAGGGGCCATACTACAATCCGCCGATGAAGACACCGCAGGGGCGGGTGCTCCACGAGGGCTACACCACGGATGTCATCACTGACCTGGTTCTGGACTTCCTGAAGAACAAACGGGATCCTAACCGGCCCTTCTTCCTCATGTATCATCACAAGGCTCCGCACCGGAACTGGTGCCCCGGCCCGCAGGAACTGGATCTTTACAAAGACGTGACGATCCCCGAGCCGCCGACGCTCTTTGATGATTACGCCACGCGAGGCCGGGCGGCCCACGAACAGGAAATGACCATCGCGCGGCATCTGACCCCGCACGACCTGAAGCTAGTGCCGCAAATGGAAAAATTCACGCCGGAACAGGCGGAACGCTTCTACAAAGCTTATGAAGCGGAAAACGAGGCCTTCAAGCAAGCGAATCTGCAAGGTGAAGACCTCGTCCGTTGGAAATATCAGCGGTATTTGAAAGACTACCTCCGTTGTGTGGCGGGGGTGGACCGCAACGTGGGCCGGGTGCTGGATTACCTGGATCAATCAGGCCTTGCGGAGAATACAATCGTCATTTACACCTCCGACCAGGGTTTTTACCTCGGAGAGCACGGCTGGTTTGACAAGCGCTTCATGTATGAAGAATCGCTGCGGACGCCGCTTCTGGTCCGCTGGCCGGGACACACCCCGCCGGGCAGTGTCTGCGAAAAGATGGTCCTCAACTTGGACTTCCCCGAGACATTCCTCGATGTGGCGGGGGTTCCTATTCCGGAAGATATGCAGGGGCGCAGCCTGAAGCCACTTCTCGAAGGCAAGGACCCGCCAGACTGGCGAACGTCGATCTATTACCGTTACTATGAGTATCCCGGTCCACACATGGTGCATAAACACTATGGTGTGCGGACAGAGCGGTACAAGCTCATCTACTTCTACGAGATCGACGAATGGGAACTGTACGATCTCCAGAAGGATCCGCACGAACTCCACAATGTGTATGGCGATCCGCAGTACGCCGATGTGGTGCGGGAACTCAAGGCCGAACTGGCCCGGTTGAGAAAGCTCTACAAGGATGACGACACCATCCGGGGCGTGCCGGACCGGCCAGCGCCAGCGAAACGAGGGTAGCCCCGCAAGAGGGACCACCTTCCGGGACGAACTCCTTTACGGTCCCGTCAGAGAATCGGGAAAATCGCCAAAACAACCCACGGCATGACGAGGAGAACGCTCGCCGCGGCACGGAGGGCCCAGCGGTAACGCCCCCGCAAGGTGAGGTCCAGCCGCAAATAGCCCCATACCACGGTGAGCGTCCACACGGCGATTCCGAAAAAGGTCCCGAAGCGAGCCAGATTCATGGTGCCCTGGGTGAATCGCCAGATCTGCCTGAGGTACTGGTTCGCATTGTGGTCGAACGCCAACAAAACATACAGCGTGTGCATTTCGCGCTGTTGAGTGGAAGTGAGCTGGAAAAGCCGGGACTCCATGTAGCGTTCACGAAGGAGATTCGTCTCCACAAACGCCCAGGGTACTTTGACCCGGCCCCGTGCCTCTGGTCCGAGGACGAGTTCCACATAATCATCGATGGCGGCCTCCACTGCTGCCGGGAGGCGCGCCTCGCATTCAAGCGGGGACGCATACGGTCCAATCGCTACGGGCAAATGATACTCGCCACCCACCCGCTCGGCTCCCTGATCGACCCAGGCTGGACGGGAACGTGAGGCGGGCGGCGGTGCGGCATCGGTTATCCCGGATGTGTCCCGGATAGCCGGAGAAGGCTTTTTAGCAACGGTAGTAGAAGCGGCAATGGTCGATCCAGCAAGGTCCCGGTCGTTATCTGCTATTGTGTAACGGCTCGGATTCCCCGCCACCAGGACGGTCAGTCCTGCGGTCGGCCCTGCCAAAAGAATCACGCAGATGAAGAACGAGTAAGCCATCACAGGATTATCTCCCGATTCGATGGGGTGATGGCGCACCGGCGAAACGACTTCTCACGAACCACGGGGCGGCCAGTTGCAGTGTGATTCCCATGCCCATGGCTGGAATCACCAACCACTGCGCCGGGAATACCCACAGGGCGCCGGCCAGAAATGCTGCCACCCCAGGCCCGAAAACCCCCCAGAACCCAAAACGCCTCGGGCGCAGCGGGTCAGCGAGTCGCCACCAGCGGACAAGCAGAAAAAGAGTGCCGAAACCGGCCACCATCGCCGGCAGCATGGGTTGACCAT
>NZ_JACIYL010000264.1 GCF_014359955.1 Thermogutta sp.
TTCAGTCAGGACGCCACCCAGTATAGCACACGAAGTGGACTAATTGCAAGCATGACGAAGGGCTCTTTTCAGGCAAAAGATGTCCATTTGATGCGCATCTGACGCGTAGCAGGGGTGATGTCGGGTGGGAGTGGAGCGCGGGGGCCGGCTCGGGGGTATCGAGGCTTTTTCGGCTTGGCGATCAGCCTGCATTGGGTTCTGAAGATGGACGACACGTCTGGTCCAGGGCGAGGACGTCGGTGGCGGTCACTTCCAGGGTTGTCCCGAAGGTGACGTTTGCCCGGAGGGCCTCCGCCAGACGATGAAGGTATTGCCGGCGGCGAATTGGACGTGCCCCCAGCGATTGCGTGACCGGGGTGAGCATCTGGATGTCCACAAGGCGATACCCCCGCGCCTTGAGATGGGCGAGCAGATACAACAGGGCCACCTTGGAGGCATTGCTGATGCGATAGAACATGGATTCGGCCGCGAAAAGCCCACGCAGCGCCACACCGTACACGCCGCCTGCCAGCTCGTCGCCTTTCCAGGCTTCGACGCTGTGGGCATAGCCGAGTTCGTGGAGATGGGTGTAGGCTTCGATGATTGCTGGGGTGATCCAGGTGGCACCCGCCCGACCGTTCGCGGTGGCACAGGCGTGGATCACGCCGGAAAAATCGCGGTCCACAGTGATCTGAAAATCCCCACGCTTGATGATCGGTCGCAGGCGATGCGGGATGTGGATGTGTTCCCATTCGAAAATCGCGCGAATCCCCGGCGAGGCCCAAACGATGGGCGAGGCCTCATCGATCGGCCAGGGAAAAATGCCGTGGGCATAGGCGTCGAGGAGGACCTCCGGGTGGAGAGTTCCCCCCACGGCTACCACGCCGTAACGATTGGCGGATTCGGCCGGTGGAAAAAATCGCGAAGGACGGAAAGGCGACAGGTCATCCCGCATGGCTAAATGGATCGCAGGGCTTTTCTGTCTATTTTAACAGGTGCTTCTCGGCACACGGGATCATCCCCATTGGCCAGGGACCGGGCGATGCGGCGGTCCCGTGACACATCGTCGCTTTTCCTCCGCCAATGGAAACGTGAACATCCGCACGCGCTTGAGTGGCAGCGGAATTCAGCCGGAGGGACCTGTTTGTCAGGTCCGTCGTGATACGTTCGATCATCAATTTCTTTTTCCCGGGCACGACAAGCGTGCCCCTCCGAATCGTCCGGAGGGACCTGCTTGTCAGGTCCGCTTAAATGATCCGCCCCTATTCACCTACATTCCGGTGGGGGCATTGATGAATTGCCCCTGTCACTCCTTGCATCCGCGGCGTCTCATCGTTTCCACAAAAATGGGATGCTTCAGGAAGATCCCGGATTGCCTCACAGGCGACAGTTCCGCCCTTCAGCGGGTGAATGGCTGATCCTGCCCACTGTGACATACCTCCGGGCGTGGGCTGAAAAAAACTTGCAACATCCGCCCGAGTGTGACAACAACAGAGAAAGGATTCAGAGTGTGGGGCTGCTCAGAAGATCCACGCCGCGCTGCCGGGAAACCACGGTGGGTGTTCGAGGGACCGCACTCTCCTGGGCTGATAGCGGTAGGAATGTCCCATGCGATATTTCCCAGGCGGTCACGGTGACCGGACAGTGTTTGGTGTTATTTTTTGACGAGCGGAAAAGGAGACGCATCCGTGAGGAAGCATCGTTGTATGGCGTTTGTGCTTTGGATGATCTGGCAGTGGGTCGGCTTTGGACTGACGACACAACTCCGGGCGGAACAGGCTTCGGGAAGTCCGGGTTTTCTCACGCAGGTCACCTGGGCCACCGTGAAGATCACCAATCCGGGTTCGACGGCCACGGGATTTCTCGTGGAGTTGCCCTCCGGGCGACGGGTGCTGGTCTCGGCCGCCCATGTATTTTCCACCATGAAGGGGGACGAATGCACAGTCATTTTGCACCGCCGGGGAGAAGACGGCCGGATTGTGAAAAATCCGCAAACCATTCCCGTGCGTCGCGACAACAAGGAGCTGTGGGAGAAACACCCCACGGCCGACGTGGCCGTCATCAGGGTTGATTTTCAGCACGATGCCAACCTGGCGGTTTTGCCCTATGATTGTCTGGCAACGGAAGAGGTCCTGGAAAAACTGCCGCTGGAACCGGGACTTCTTGTGCGGGCATTGGGATTTCCTCATGCCAACATCTTTAAAGGCAATCCGGAAGAGTTCGGCATCGCGCGATTGGGCTGCATCGCCAGTTACCCCCTGCTGCCGATCAAAGAGAATCCTCGCTTCCTGGTGGATATGAACACGTTTGAAGGGGATAGCGGCGGGCCTGTTTTCGCGCTGGCCGGTGGAAACAGCGCGTCCGGCGATTCCGCGGAGATGGCGGCCGGTTATGTCATTGGACTGGTCAGCGGGCAGCACTTTGTGGACGAGGAATTCAAGCTCATCTATCAGAGCGGCAAGTTTCGTCACCGCATGGGCCTGGCGATCATTGTCCCCTCGGTCTTCATTCGGGAAACAATCGACCGGGTCATGGCCGCAGGGGGAAATTGACCCATTCCCACTTTTGTAAAAACCTGCGTCATGTCCCGGGCACAATGTGGCGTAGGGAGAGGTTGTGAATGGCCCCAACGGAACACGGTTGAATTGGGGTGGATCATCCAGGGTTAACAGGCGGACCTGACAGCCAGGTCCCTCCGAGGGGTCGGAGGGGCACGCTTGTCGTGCCCGGTGAAAGGGAATGGATTGTCAACCGGTGTTCATCGGACCTGACAGGCAGGTCCCTCCGAAGCAGGCGGACCTGACGAGCGGGTCCCGCCGGGTTGAATCTCGTCCCCGCGCGAACTCGTGTGGCGGTCCACCTGCCCGTTGGTGCAGTAAAACTGCGGATGAGGCAGAGAGGCAAATTCCGGCCCGCGAGTCGCTTCGACGGCTCAGCGCAGTGTCGGCCGCGACTGGGCGACGGCTTTCTCTTCCGGTGGTTTGGCCGGCCTTGACGGGGCGCTGGCCCGGCAGGGTGCGAGTGCGAGCAGCGCGAACGCCGTGCCATACTGCTGATGGTAGTCGTAGAAGGGGAAGTCCCACCAGGAGCCGTCTTTTTCCTGGAGGGGAAGCAGAATGGCCGCCAGACGGCCGTAGAAGTCCGGCCGCTCGGACTCCGGAAGCTGTCCGATGCACAGCGAGGCGTAGTAATGCCCGTAGTAAAAGAAATATCCTGCAATAGCGAAGAACGATTCATGGGGGATGGGGCGTTTTCGGCCGAGATCGAGCCAGCCATCCCGGGCGAAAAAGCGGTCCAGCCAGGTGCGGAGGACATCATCGGTGACGGTGGTATCGCCCCACAGTCGCATGGCCAGATTGCAGGCCTGCGACCGCCCAAGGCTCCCTGCCGGCATGTTGACGGGATGGAGCGGGCGCATTTTGAGGTATTCGCCGTAGCAGTACGTGTAATCCGGCTTACGCTGGCGGAGGATGGAGGCTTTGGCGCGGTCGATGAGTTTTTCGGGAATCTTGAGTCCCACCTGCTGGGCTTCGTGGAAGGCGACCAGGACTGTGGCCGTCACAAAGCTGATGGTGGAGCCGCCGGGTTTTTGAGTGCCGTAATCGAAGTCGTAGTAGGCCCAGCCGCCGTTCACGCATTCATAACGGATGAGCCGGTCGAGCTGCGTCTCCATCACTTCGCGAAGGACCGCCTGTTTGGCGGGATCACCTTTGTGACGACGGATCAAGCGGGTCAGAGCCTGGAGGGAGTAGGCATGCGCCCAGTTGTTGTAAATGGCATCGGGTGTTGCCCGGCGGACTTTCGGCAGGTTGGCGATGAGCCACGCTTCACCGCGATCGATCGCTTCCTGAACCTCGGAGCGGGAATCTTTCACGTCAATGAGGGCCGCCACGCAAAGGGATGTGACGGCGGCGCGAAAGGCCTGATGGGCCCCGGGCACAGGAGCATAAATGTTGAGGCCCTTGGTGTTATGGGGAGATCCCCAGGAGCCGTCCCGATTCTGGCGGAGGAGGAGAAAATCGACTCCCCGGCGGATGGCCCGATCGATCTCCTCGCGACTCGGCGGCACAGCGGGCGGGGGCTTGGGACCCTCGGTGGCCAGCGGAGGTGGGCCGGGCGGGGTCTGCGGAGTTTCGGCGAAGACCGCCCCGCTCCGGGGAACCAGCAGGAATCCAGCCACCCATACGACCAGAAGCACACACAAACGCCGCCGCATTGCTGGAGCCCTCTGAGTTGCTCTTGCAGTTTCGAAGTCGATCACCCTGCCTGACCCTGTTAATTGTCGCTCTCGGGTTTCTGGAGCAGGATTTCTTCACCCTCTTTGAGTCCGCTGAGAATTTCGATTTTGTCACCCACCTGCTCGCCGACTTTAACGGGGCGCTTTTCGTGGGCGTCGCCTTTGACGACATACACGTACCGCTGTTCAGGATCGAGGTCTTCTGCGAACACGGCCTTTGCGGGGACGACCAGGGCATCTTCCCGCACGTACACAAAGAAGCGGACCTTTCCCCCCATGGCCGGAGCCAGCGGCAGAGGTTTCTTGGGGAGGTCCAGCTCGGCCAGCACTTCAAACTGGTTGGGCGCGATAGGAATGCGATCGACCTCTGTTACGGCAGCCGGGATCGCCAGGTCGGGAAGGGCTGTCGGTTTGAAGGTTCCCTCCCGGCCGGGCTCCATCCATCGCAGGTCCTCTTCACCCACTTTGAAGCGAACGGTGGCCGGTGGCAGGTGGACCACGGTCATGATGACATCTCCCTTGGAGACCGATCCACCTGGTCGGAGTTTGTTCTGCAGAGAGCTTGCTCCCAACCATTCACCCCGATTGAATTGGCCGTAGTAGACGACGCCATCGCAGGGTGATTTGATTTCAAACAGGGCGCGATCGGCGCGGAGTTTCGCCAGGCGGTCTTTCGCCCGCTCGAGATCGGTCCGCATTTGCTCGACGCTCATCCGCTGCTGGATGAGCAACGATGGCAGATTGATGCGCGAGCGCTCAGCTATAAACGAGGCCAGCTCGAGATCCCGGCGGGCATCTTCGTCACGCCGGGCAAGGTCCATGGCATGGAACCGTTCGTAACGGTCCTTCTCAAGTTGGTAATAGAACTCGGCACGTTCCACGGCCTGGCGCTGCCGTTTGAGGATGAATTCCTCCGTCTCTTCAACCAGATCGTCTGCCTTGTACATCTTTTCCAGTTGGCGGAGTTCTTCCCTGGCCGATTCGAGAGACCATTCCGCGGCCTTGAGGTTCATTTCGTAGTTGCGGATCAACAGGTCGCGCT
>NZ_JACIYL010000265.1 GCF_014359955.1 Thermogutta sp.
CACATGTTTCGCAATTTCAATGCCAATGTTTTGGGGACTTTTTTGCAGCAGAGCGAGATTATCGAACTGGCCCTGAGCTTTGGCTTCAAGAGCATTGATCTGGACATCGCGGAGTTCAGCGCCCTGGCCCGGATGAAAGGGCTCGAATACGCGCGCCGTCTTATTGATAGCGCACAGATCCCCATCGGAAGCTTCGAACTCCCCGGAAACCTTCAGGCCAGCGATGAAGAGTTTCAGAAGTTCATCGAACGGCTCCCCGAATATTGCCAGAATGCAACGGTTCTGGGGTGCACGCGGTCCTTCGTCACGCTGGCCCCCTTCAGCGAGACGCGACCTCTCCATGAGAATTTCGAACTGCACCGTCAGCGGTTGAGCACCGTCTGCGGCATTCTCAAGCAGCATGGGATTCGGCTGGGCGTCGGTTTCAAAGCGGTTTACGAGCCGCCGCGGGAAGCGGTATTCCAGTTCATCCGCAAGCTCGACGAGCTGTTGCCGCTCATTCAGGCGGTGAAGGCCGAGAACCTCGGGTTGCTGGTCAATGTGTGGGACATTTTCGTGGCCCATGGAAATCTCGAGATCCTCTTCCAGCAACCCAAGGAGCTTGTCACCGTCGTTCATCTTGCCGATGTTCCTGAGGATGCCCCCGTGGATCAGATCAAGGATTGGCAGAGGGCGATTGCCCGGCCGGGCGGACGCATCGATTGCGTTGCCGTGCTGAAGTGGCTCCGCAACATTGGCTATGACGGTCCCGTCACTCCCATGCCGACCCGCCGGATGCTCGGTACAGGCCGGGCGGATCTGCTGGCCCGCGAAATCGGTCTGGCTACCCTGGAATTGTGGCACGCGGCCGGATTGCCGCTGGAAACCCGCTACGCCAATCTCCTCAAAACCGCCGGTCGATTGGCCACTGTCTGAAATTCAGCGCGGGGAGCCTCCGGGCTGCCGGCGGTTTTGGACAGCATCTGCCGCTTGATACGGCTTCACACAATGATTGTGTTGAAAAGTCGCGCGTAGGTGGTGTCAACCGACGGGCCACCGGCGGCGGGGGTGATCCGGTTATCCGCGATCACCGTGGTCCAGACTTCGCCGAGGATGATTTCCGGAAATCGGCCTGGCGCTTTCTGGGAATTGTTACCCAGGGTATTGCCCAGGATGTAATTGTCGCGCCCGCCGTTAATCTGGATTCCTCCGCGGTAATTGTTGTAGATGCGGTTTCCCTGGACGACGTTGAAACGGTCGGCATATTCGCCGCCCAGCCCCAACCCGCCGACACCGCGGTCGTTGCCATACAGCTCGTTGTTAACCGCCCACACACCGAAGTTGTTGAAACAGTAGTGGAATCCGTTGCCCTGGTTGTATCGGCTGACGTTGTTGATCCACAGGCCCCCGATGGTCAGATCGCCTGCGGGATGGAGCCCGTGGCCGACGTTGTACTCGGCGATATTGTTTTCCACCCGGATGTCCCGTCCACCGTTGGCCATGATGCCCTCGCCCCACCCCGTACTGGCCATACCGTACCCGGCGCCTCGCACCAAATTTCCGCGGACGATCGCGTCTGTCTCCCATCCCAAAGCAATGCCGATATTTCGGGCGTCAATCACGGTGGAATTTTCCACGAGGTTGTCATGGCCATATTGCAAAATGATCCCGGAAGTGGGTGAGCGGGTGACCGTCACATTCCGCACCGTGGAGTTCGCGGCATAGACGAGATCCACCGTGCCCCGCGGTATCGACCGCCAACGCGTGTACTTCGCGTGGAGATTTCCGTTGATCGTGAGATTTTCGATGGTCACATTGGCGACGGGCTGCCCGGCCGTCCCCGCTGCCCTGACCAGGGGAATCAGATTCGTCACTTCCGCCGAGTCCTCCGGTCGGAAGATACCGTACTCGATGGGCCTGTCCAGGACCAGCACGCCGGGTTCGATGCCCACGATGGTGTAAAGCTGGCCGTCGAATTCCTTCCGCGAAAGCAGCACGATCTCATCTCCCACCTGAAATCCGCTCGTGCTGGTCACGCTCACGCGCAGATCCCCCGCCTGCGCCGTCGCAGCGAGCGAGGCAAATGTTTGCGTCTTGCGAACGAGCGTCGTGCCGGCGTCACTCCCGCGGAGAGTTACGTTGGAACGCAGGACTAACCCCTGGCGCAAGGTGAATGTACCGGCGGGCAGGATGACGGTGCCGCCCTCTTCGGGGAGTGCATCAATGGCCCGCTGGAAACCCAGGGTGGGGCTGGTGGGATCATAGTAATCGGCCGCGTTGATGACCGTCGCGGGGCCATCGCGCGTGATGGTTGCTCTGGGAGCACTTCCCTGTATGACGTCGTCTTTGTCCACGAAATAGGTTTCCCGCAAGAATCGCGTCGCCCGAACAAACGTGGGCGTCTCGGCAAACAGGATGTCGGAGAGGGTTGGGGTGATGGTGATCTGATCCTGACCGCGGGAGCTGTACATTTCCAGACGATCGTTTCCCCCACTACCGCCCAATGCGCGCACCACCGAAAAGGTTTCCACGCGATTGGCATACCCGGCGCCTTCCAGCCGCGTGTAATAAGGGCGAACGGTGAGAAGATCATCCCCGCGGGAATCATACAACCAGGCGACGTCCGATCCGCCGTTCCGCGAGTAGGCGTACACACCATCGAAAAATTTGACCCGGGTGAAATAGGGACCGGTCGTCATGCTCGAGAAATCCGGCCGACCGATAAACGTGTCATCGCCAGGAGAATCATAGAAGTAGGCTGTGTCGAAACCGCCATTCCTGGCATACACGTGGGTGTAGGCAAAGCCCTGGATGCGCAGGGTGTGATCGAGATTGAAGAGGGCGACGTCCCCGGGAAAACTGAAGACGAAATCATCCGACGGCGAGTCGTTGACTTCCGCCACATCGACACCCCCACAGGATCGCACGATGGTGGTCCAGAATCCTTTCGCGCGGACAGACACGCCGCTCGTTTGCAGCGTCACATCCCCCAGTTGGCCGCCCAAAATGTCCGTGCTGGAAGTGCCGCTCAACAACGCCGTGTCTTCCCCGGTTGTGGCAACAAACGTGACATTGGAAAAGAATTTCGCGCGGTTGTAAAACGTGTCTCCGCGCAGAATCGCAATGTCTCCCTGGTAGGTCGCCTGGTCCGCTTGCGGAGAATCGTAAAAGGTGACCGAATCTATGCCACCATTGCGGGCATAAGCGTGGATGATGGACGGGCCCGTGATCGAAGCGTGGAATTGAGGAGAATCCAAACTGGCGGCATTCGGCGCAAAGCTCACCTGGTCATTTCCCGGCGAGTCGATGATCTCTGCAATGGCGGACGAACTGGCACGGACATCCAGCGCTGCCACCTGCGTGATGGTGATCGTTCGTCCCCCGCTGAGGATCCGCGTGAGAGCCGGCGAGATTGATATGTTCTCGTTGGGGGCCATCGTTTCAAGCACGACACTATCCCCCCCGTTTCCACCGACGATTGCGAGTGTGGTCCATCCCCCGGGCAGGGTGTAATCAATCTGGTTCACGGTGATCGAGCCGTTGCCCCCACCACGAAAAAACAGAGTGTCCGCTCCCGCCGTTCCGCGAATCGTGACGGTTGTTCCGCTCATCTGCACAAGAGCGGCCAGCCAAAGTGTCTCCCCAGTTTGTACATCCGGAAGATAGACAAAGACGGTCTGTCCAGCGACGACCGGCAGATCGATTCTCCCCATCCCCTGGGCGGTAAGAACGAGGCTTTGTCCAGCCTGGGCATACATGGCGACGCTGGCCGAGGATTGCTGGCTGGGCGTCTGGACCCCGCGAATGACCGTCAACGTGCCCGTGTTTTTGGCGGTCAGGCGATACCATATTCCCGGCGTTTGCACCGACGGCGCCACCTGACGAAAGTCCACGCTTCCCAGGTCGGTGAAGGCGGCGGGCAACGACGTCGTGGCAGGAACCGCACTCAGCAAATCGCGGTGTTCCAACGGCTCAAACGCCAGGCGACGTGCCCGCTTGGACAAGCGGTTATTCTTCATGGCGGGTCCTCGTCACAAGCTGCAACTCAACGGTGCTTCATCAACGGGAGGACGGGCGTGCCTCTCTCAAGGCAGAAGAGCTAAAATCTCCGAGGCTTCGGGAAATAGTGTTTCAGGTTTTGAACGAGGAGGCGAACCGCTCACGCCCTTCTGTTAAGTTCCAGAGTAATTGGCCGGGGTCGGTAATCAACCGCAATCCGTCGCGGTGGGCTGCCAGCCTGCTCCGTCGAACCCGGTTCTCCGGAATATGACGAGAATGCCATTGGCCCAAGACCGCCCGGCCGTCTGCTGATCTAATCCCGCATCGCAATGCCAGAATTTGCCCCTTGTCTTAGGTCACTAATGCCGTAGTATTTAGCACAAATAGCACAGGCATAAGTTTGTAAAGCATGCCGGTGAAAGAAGTGTCGTTACCCGATGGTTTGGGGTCACCTCAATTGGCGTTCAGGTTTGCGGCACAGGTTGATTGACCAAAGGAGTTGACACGATGGCGTACGAATTACCCCCTCTCCCCTACCCGTATGATGCGCTCGAACCCTACATCGACGCGCAAACGATGGAGTTGCACCACACGAAACACCATCAGGCGTACATCAACAACGTGAACAAAGCCATTGCCGGCACAGAATGGGAAAAGCTTCCCGTCGAGCAGCTCGTGGCTGCGATTCATCGTGTGCCGGAACAGATTCGCACGGTGGTGCGCAACCACGGTGGCGGCCACGCCAATCACTCGTTGTTCTGGACGATCATGGGCCCGAAGGCAGGCGGTCAGCCCAAGGGCAAACTGGCCGAGGCCATTGACAGGGAACTCGGCGGTTTCGAAAAGTTTCGCCAGGCTTTCACCGCGGCGGCGATGGGTCGCTTCGGCAGCGGCTGGGCGTGGCTTTCCGTCGATCCCAACAAGCGGCTCGTCATCGAAGACACGCCCAACCAGAACAGCCCGCTCATGCACGGGAATATCCCGATTCTGGGCATCGACGTCTGGGAACACGCTTATTATCTCAAGTACCAGTATCGCCGGGCTGAGTACGTGGAGGCCTTCTACAATGTGATCAACTGGGCGGAGGTCCTCCGGCGGTACGAAGACGCGCTGGCCCAGCCCGCTCCCGAATCGGCCAAGTATCCCCTCAAGACGGAATCCTGAGAGCGGCCGATGCTTGGGTGGCTTGGCTCCCAGCGCCCGGGCTAGTGCCCCAAGAAACCCCGTGGATGCACGGCGAGGCAGACCGTTGCCTCGCTTTTTTATGCGCCAGCCGA
>NZ_JACIYL010000266.1 GCF_014359955.1 Thermogutta sp.
GTCCCCGCCGGCAAGCAATGGATGATCGAGCGTTAAACGGTGGACCCGACGAGCGGGTCCCTCCAAAAAGAACGGACCTAACAAGCAGGTCCCTATGAGGTGGGAGGGGCCATTTATCAATCGCCCCAGCCCAATCCAAAAAAGTGGTCTCCACGCGTCCTCGGGCCGACTGGTGAATCACCCCTGCCAGCGATAGGGCGCGCGTATTGTCAATCTTCTCTGGGTCATTCACGCATCGCACTGGCCAGATAAGTTCATGAATAATCCCTACCTGCAGGGCGATGACTTTTCATTCAATTGTGGTGCGAGGGAATAAGCGACACTCTATCCGGCCGCCGGCGCGAGTAATGGAATGGAGAATACTTGTCTATCCCCCCAGACGTCTGAGAAGAAATGCAAGCACGGTAAGGACCGCCAACACAATCAGGCCGACGATGATCCACCGTCCCCAGAATCGCGGCACCTTTCCCGTAATGGCCCCCGTTTGTCCATTCATCCATACTCGATACGTCTTGCCTGCATAGTCGAAGCGCATGACATAGATGGGCAGCAGAATAAGGTCGGAGGCTTCTTCTGAAAACTGAGTCTCAACGACCAGGCCGCGGTACGTATCGCCGGGCAGAAAAGCGGCGATGCACTGTTCCTGATACTGCCGGAAATATTCCTTGCAGCGGGACTCGGCTTCCGGCCGATCGATGACGTACTCTTCGCAGGCCCATCCCGCCAGATAGGAGGGATCGTAGCGTCGCAGGCCGGCCAGATGGAAAGGGATGAGGCGGTCGGCCACCTCCTGCGGCACGTTTCGGCTGGCCGACACCAGATAACCGCTGACAAACTGATGATACTTTCCGGAAAGGGGCCACCATTCCGTCTCGCGTACCGTGCGGGTCTTGGTGACGAGTTTTCCGTTCTCGGTGATGGTGTAGGTTTCGGTACGGTACCAGTACTCGCCGATGGTGGCCTGCCACTGGCTTTCCGCCAGCATGGAGAACGACCAGAAGGGGATGTAAATACCGCGAATATCGGCCCGGCGAATGGCCTGGCGAAAAGCGGCCGGGGCCCCACCGGCACGGCGTTCCACCCATTTCAACAAAAGTTGCCGAGCCTTATCCGGCGGAATGGCAAAGCCCAGGACGAACTCCGGGGCCTGGCGGCCGGTCAGTTCGGGAGCAAAGTCGAGCACATACGTGCTGCCGCAGTACTCGCAGGTGTAGCTGCGCTGGTCAGGCCGAAGGTGAATAGGGGCCCCGCAGTTGTCGCAGGTGATTGTCTCCTGGAATGTCCGCTTAGCCTGCGTGGGCAAAGGCGGAGGCTGGTGGGCGGCGCCGCAGGCGGGACAGAAGCGATCGGCCGGTTCCAGGGGAGCCCCGCAACGGGGGCAGGCCTCGGTTTCCACGAGGGGCCACTGGGTTTCGGTCTGTCGTCGCGGAGGTGGTGTGGTGGAAACCCCTGCTTTTTTCACGGCGTCCTGCTTCCCTGTTGAGATTGACGCTCGTAAATGGCATGGAGCATTTCGTCCACGCTGCTGAACCTCTTTTTACGACTGAGGACGGAGTCGATCAATCGCCGGGCTTCGCTCTCGCTGTGGCCCAGGACGAGAAGCGTTTCGTAGGTCTGGGAGATGACGTCGGGTTCGACGAGGGATTCCTCGGTGACCTTTTGCTGGGTCACCCAGAGGGCGAACTTGGGCATTTTGCGTCGCAGTTTGGCGACGATGCGTTCGGCGGTGGCCGCCCCCACTCCCGGCAGGCTGGCCAGAAAACGGTGGTCCTGCTGTTCGATGGCGGTGGCGATTTCGTTGACGGGATGCGACATGGCGCGAAGGGCTTTTTTTGCCCCCATGCCATCCACGGAGCACAGGAGGTCAAAGAATTCCCGTTCGATTTCGGAGAGGAAACCGATCAGCCGGGGGCTGAGCTTTCCCGCATTGACGCCCCCTTCGAGATAGAAGATTGTGTGCAGGACCACGCGCTGGTTAAGGAGCGTTTGGAGCTGCCGCCGGGTGTACTCCGGGATGAGGACCTCGCAGTGGAGAGGCCCGATCCGCACGGTGGCCGCTTCCTCCGTGAGTCGCACCAGCTCGCCTTCGATTTGTGTGATCAACTCCGCAGCACTCCTTTCCGGAAAGAAGACGCCGACCTGAAGCCGGGCGGTCACGAGGCCGCCGGCGTTCCCGCGGGGACTCCCTTTCCCAAGTTCCCGGTTGCTTCAGGATGCGGAACCGAAAATTTTCTGTTTGATTTCCTGAATGACTCGGATGGCGTGGCCGATTTCTGCCTTTTGGCGCTCGGGTTCCTGGGGGATTTCGCGCTCGATGGTCAACGGTCCATCATAACCGATTTCCGCCAGGGTGCGGAGGAACAATTCGGCGTTGACATCTCCGGTGCCGAAGGGGACTTCGGTTCCCCATTCTTTTCCCGGTTGGGCGGCCCATTTGGCGTCTTTGCAGTGGACGCTCCGCACATATCGGCCGACCTTTTTGAGGGCGGGAATCGGATCGCCCGTCCCGTAGAGAATCATGTTGGCGGGATCGAAATTGATGAACAGGTTATCCCGCCCAACGTCTTCCAGAAATTGGAGGAGGGCTTCGGCGGTTTCCTGACCGGTTTCCAGGTGAATTCGCTGGCCTTGCTTGGCGCAGTGATCGCAGGCTTCCTGCAACGCCTGCTTCACCGCCTGATAGTTGGGGTCGTTGCGGTCATGGGGAATGAATCCCACGTGGAGGCCGACGGCATCGACGCCCAACAGTTTTGCGAAGTCGGCGATTTCCAGAAGTTCGCGTTTGCGCTCTTCGCGGGTTTCCGGGGGGACAAGACCGACGGTGCGAGCCGTCGTGGGGATGTCGGCGTAGCTTTCGCCTTCAAACCCCGCGAACACCACGGTGATTGTCAGGCCGAAGTCCTTCAACTGTTGGAGAAACTCCTGGGCTCGTTGCGGAGTGCGGGACTCCTTTTTGGGGGTGTGGAGATGGATGGTGGGGACGCCGAGTTCCCGAGCTACCGGAAGCTGCACACCCAAGCCTGCGTCAATACTGGCAAAGACACCGATCGGCCACTTTTCCACGGCAGGTTCCTCCTCCATTTCTTCGATATCCGGACGTCGGTTTTGACCACGGCTTGCCGGGCATCCCGGAACATATTTTCCGAAGCCAGGCTGCCCGCGTGTTGCCACGGTCGGGCCCTTGCGCGGGCGGCGAGTTGATGTGGAGCCCGTTTGCCGGGCGCGCTCCGCTTCGGCCATGGTTTGCCGTCAAGATACTCGAGAGTTTTTTCGTTCGCAAGTGTCCTCCGGAGGGGCACGCTTGTGGCGCCTGAGGAAAAGGGATGGATGATCCAATGTCCACCGGCGGACCTGACAAGCAGGTCCCTCCGATGTGTCGGAGGGGCACGCTTGTCGTGCCCGGTGAAGCGGCATGGGGCATCAATCGGTGTTCATCGGACCCGAGGAGCGGGTTCCTCCGAATGTGGGCCTGACAAGCAGGTCCCTCCGACGTTGTAGGGGCAATTCATGAATGGCCCCTACCGAGTATCTGATGCGTTGTCGCCGTTGTGGGTCGAATTTGTGCCGGTTTGATACCTCAACTCCCTAATACCTTGACACCTTGCCGGGTCGGAAAACCGGGTTGAACGTGAGTGACAGACTCGCGTATAATCCGCCGCACATCCCCTGAGAATGGGGGATCTTACTGGGACTGTGCGGCGAATCACATGGATGCGTCTATCAGGTAGCAGGGAAGCGTCGCTCTGAGGTCCACGTCTTTTTGCACAGCTGAGGTATTCGCCACACCGTGGAGGGCAAGCTCTCCCCGGCGGCCGGTCGGGTTGCCGAAACCGGGAGCTGGGCCCGGCCGTTCCCTTTTGCGGAGCCTGGGCGTTGGCCTCATGCTCCTGGCGATGGCTGTGGCGCCGCTTCGTGCCGGGGAAATCGCGCTTCCGGCGGACCCACGATTCCCCGTCGAGATTCGAGCGGAAGCGGCCAACCGCTGGAACCTGGGCAGTTACGAGGTGTGGATCCTCCGCGGAAGTTGCGAGATTCGGCAGGGGCCGGTGGTCCTGCGGTCCCGAGAAGCCGTGCTCTGGGTGGACCGATCTCCGGACAGTGGGCCGCTCGGTCCTGCCATGGCGCCGTTTCCCCAGGAACAGGTGGCACCCCCAGGGCCGGAACTTCTTGGTCCCACCGAGGGGCAGGGGGGGACATCCCCAGATGGCCCGTCGCTTTTGCCACCGGAACGTCCCTTCAGCGATGCGCCATCTTTCAGGGTTCCTCCGCGACCGGTGAAGGTCATCGTGTACCTGGAGGGCGGGGTGAAGATCGAGACGGGGGCCGAAGGTGGGGCCCAGCTCACCGATAAGACCTGGTTTGGACGACTCTACACCCTGGCGGATGTGGAAACGTATGTGGGCCAGGTGGCGGGAGAACCGGATCCGTATCCACCGGTCTTTCGCCGTGCGATGACCCGCCGCAACGCCGAGGCGGAAGGGATCACCCAGCGGGCGTTGCGTCCGGAGAATTTTGATAATGAGATGGGAACGAGCACGGCCAGCCGCCGGATTCGGGTGTTTCCTCGCGGTGATGTGCCCGTGCAGGCCCAGTGGTTTCCGGCCCCTCAAGGAGGCCAGTGGATCGGCGTCATTGATGCGGGCGTCAACGTGATCGTGGAAGAAGCCGGTCCCCTGGGGACGGTGGATATTTCGGCGGATCGGGTGGTCATCTGGTACACCGGCGAAGACCAGCCCGATTTGACCGGCGAACGAACGCAGCCCAGCCGATTTCCTTTGGAACTGTATCTGGAAGGCCACATCGTTTTCCGGCAGGGAGACCGTGTTATTTACGCCGACCGGATGTATTACGATGTGGCCCGGCGGGCGGGGATCATTCTCAACGCGGAACTGCTTACCCGACTTCCCGATTACGAGGGCTATTTGCGACTTCGGGCGGAGATTCTGCAGCAGCTCAACGAAAGCCAGTTTTTCGCCCAGAATCTTTTCGTGACCACCAGCCGGATGGGTGTGCCCGGCTACCGTCTGCAGACCCAATTCGCCTATGTCGAAGACCGTGTTCAGCCAGCCCTCGATCCGGTGACAGGCCAGCCGATCATCGATCCGGAAACCGGCCAACCGGTGATGACACATCATCCGTGGGCGATGAGCCGGGACAATTTCATTTACCTGCGGAATATTCCCGTATTCTACTGGCCGGTGCTGGCCGGGGATCTTTCCCGTCCGACGTATTAT
>NZ_JACIYL010000267.1 GCF_014359955.1 Thermogutta sp.
TTCGCGTACGCCATCGTTTTGTTCGGTTTAGGTATGCTTGCCGCCGGGAAGTGGAGGGCCAGCCTCGTCCTGCTGGGACTGGCTACCGCCTTCCATGTCCTCGTCGGTGGCTGGTCTCTCGTAGCGATTTTCCTGGTATGGCTGATGAACGGCCGCCAGCCGCACTGGAAAATGTTGTTGCCTGCCGTGCTGATAGCGGGGGTTCTGGCACTGCCGGGTGTTGTTCCTTCCCTTGCCCTGACGTGGAACGTGCCGCCGGAGATTCTCCGCGAAGCCCATCGGATTTACACTTTCGAGCGACTTGCCCATCACCTCGTGCCGGGATGCTTTCGTCCCGAGGACGCCACACGGTTTCTCATCCTCACTGGTCTTTATCTTGGCGCATCCTTTTTGTGGCGGGGCCCGGTAGAGTGGCAGCGAATTCACCGTTTTGTCCTGGGGAGCCTGGCCATCGCGTTGGCGGGCTGGATTCTCTCCTGGACCGTTGCGATCTGGCCTGAGTTTGCCGCAGCCGTGCTCCGTTACTACTGGTTCCGGCTTTCGGACGTCGCCGTGCCCATGGGGGCCGCGCTGTGGATCGGCATGGTCGCCGGGGATCGGATTGTCGTGTCCCGACCTTTTCGGGCGGCTCTGGTCACCCTGGGAACGGTTGGCTCCCTCCTTCATCTGAGCAGCTATGTGCCGGTCCGCACGCGGGCCACGCTGCCTCGAACGGAATGGACGGACGTCATGTGGAGTACCTGGCAGAGTGGGCAAACCGCCCTTTGGTGGTCCATCTGGCAAGAGGACCCAATCGCTCGCCGGGAATTTCAGCAATGGCGGGAGGTCTGTCAGTGGATCTCCGCCAACACCCCGGCGGATGCGCGATTTCTCGCCCCGCTCACCAAGAGCACATTCAAATGGTATGCCGGCCGAAGCGAAGTCGTCACCTGGAAAGAAATCCCCCAGGACGCGCGGTCCATTGTGGCCTGGTGGGCCAAGCTCAAGGATATCTACCTGATCAACGATCCCATCCGCGGTGAGTGGTGGGCGCGAAACGCCACCGATCTCGGCGAGGTCAGATTAAGCGCCCTGGCGCAGAGGTATCAATTCGAGTATATCCTCACCCAGCGGTCTCCCGCGCTTAATTTCCAGACGGTATTTTCCCGACCGGACAACGACTATGTGGTCTATCGCGTGGAGCGGATGACACCGACCGTGACGGAGGATCATCCCTCAAATCGCAACAGGCCGTAGTGTTTTTTACCGGTGCGGAGCACAATCGTCGTCTCGCTTGCCAGATCGGACGGAGTGAGGCGTGCGTCAGGGTCGGTCACCCGCCGGTTATTGACGTAGGCCCCACCCTGCTGAATGATGCGCCGGGCGTCACTTTTGCTCTTGGCGAGTCCCGCCAGACAAAGGGCTTCCACAAGCGGCAGGCCTTCCCCATGCAGCCTTTCCCGGCTTACGGCATGACTGGGAACATCATGGAAGATCTCGCCCAGTTCCCGGTCGGTGAGGCGGTCGATTTCCCCTCCGAAAAGGATGGCCGTTGCTCGCTCTGCGGTTGCCAGACCTTCCTCACCGTGAACCAGTCGCGTCAACTCCTGTGCCAGACGCCGCTGACCGAGTCGCTTTTCTGGCTGTGCCAGATGCTTCGCGACCACCACTTCGATTTCTTGGCGGGAAAGGTCGGTGAAGTACTTGAGGCACTTTTCCACGACGTCGTCTTCGACGTTGATCCAGTACTGATAGAACTGATAGGGTGACGTCTTTCGCGGGTCCAGCCAGAGCGCCCCGCTCTCCGTCTTTCCCATTTTGGTTCCGTCACTTTTGGTGAGCAGCGGGCAGGTGAGCCCATAGAGCTGGACGCCAAGCAGGCGTCGTGCCAGGTCGATCCCCGCGGTGATATTTCCCCATTGATCGCTTCCGCCGACCTGGATTTCGCAACCGTAGTTCTGATAGAGATAGACGAAGTCATAAGCCTGCAGGAGCATGTAACTGAACTCGGTGTAGCTCAGGCCCGCATCGCTCCTTTCCAGGCGGGCTTTGACCGAGTCCTTGGTGAGCATCACGTTGACGGGAACGTGCTTGCCCACCTCTCGGAGAAAATCGAGAAAGCTGAAACGGGACATCCAATCGTAGTTGTTGAGAAGGAGCGCCCCATTGGGCTGGCGATCAAAGTCGAGAAATCGCCGCAGTTGCTGGGCCACTGCTTCGACATTATGTCTCAACTCTTCAAGCGCGAGGAGCTTCCGCTCCTCCGACTTGCCGCTGGGATCGCCGATCATGCCAGTGGCTCCACCGACCAGGGCGATCGGACGGTGCCCCGCCTGCTGAAAACGCCGCAACACCATGATCGCCATGAGATGCCCCACATGGAGGCTGTCGGCGGTTGGATCGAAGCCCGCATAGACAGTCCGCGGCCGCTCGGCAAGCAATTTGGGGAGCGCCTCCTCATCCGTACACTGATGGATGAGTCCCCGCCAGCGGAGTTCTTCGTACACATTCCCGGCCAGCATCAAGAAAGACCTTTCCCTCACCTGTTTCTGAAGAGTTTTTTCGTTTTTTCCGCACCAGGCGGAACAGCGGCAGGTCACCGCGGCATTTCGGCGCTGGTCCCGCAGGCGGCGGGCAGATAGGCCAGGCGAACGTAATCCGCTACCATGCGGTGCGAACTGAACCGCCAGGCCAGCGAACTGATGGAATTCATCATGCGGAGGACCCAGCGACGTGGCAAGCCATCGGCGTCCTGATCGTAGAACTCGGGGATGACCTGGGTTTCCAGCACGTGGTAAAGACTCTCCGCATCCCGCGCGTCCTGAACCTGCTCGGAGCGATGCGTCGCCCCATGCCCGATGGCGAAGCCGTTTGAGCCGTCGTAGGCCTCGGCCCACCAGCCGTCCAGCACCGAGAAATGGAGGGCACCGTTGAGGACGGCCTTCTGGCCGCTCGTCCCGCTCGCCTCCAGCGGTCGTCGCGGGGTGTTGAGCCACACATCGACCCCCTGAATCAGGTGACGGCAGACGTTGATGTCGTAATCCTCAATGAAGACGATCCGCTTGGCAAACCGGGGATCGTGCCGCAAATTGGCAATCATTTTGATGAACTCTTTACCGCCTGTATCCCGAGGATGCGCCTTCCCACTGAAAATAAACTGGACCGGCCGCTGCGGATCGTTGACGATCCTGGCAAGGCGCTCGATGTCGTGCAAAATGAGCGGCGCACGCTTGTAGGTCGCAAAACGCCGGGCAAAACCAATCGTGAGGATATTGGGGTCGAGGATTGTTCGCGCAGCCTCGATCACCTCGTCCGGTTCATTGCGGCGACGGCACTGCCGGCTCACCCGACGTCGCACGAATGCCAACAACTGGTTTTTCAGCGTCAGGTGCGTTTCCCACAATTCCCCGGGATCCACGTTGTAAATGGCCTGCCAGACTTCCGGTTCCCCCATTCGTTCGAACCACCGGTCGGGGAAATAGCGGTCATAAAGGAGCTTCATCTGCCAGGCCAGCCAACTGGGGATATGGACGCCGTTGGTGATATGGCCAATGGGCACCTCATCTTCTACCCGCCAGGAAAACAGCGGGGACCACATCTGGCGTGTGACCCGGCCGTGAAGGGCGCTCACCGCGTTGGCCTTCCGCGAGCATTTGAGGGCCAGAACCGTCATGCAGAACGGCTCATCCGCCCGGGAAGGCTCCACACGTCCCAGTCCCATCAGTGTCTCGTGAGAGATCCCGAGGGCGTCGCGCAGGGGTCCCAGGTGCTCCTCAATGAGCCCGGCATCGAAGCGGTCGTGTCCCGCGGGAACCGGGGTGTGCGTGGTGAAAACCGTGCACTGCCGGACTTCCCGGAAGGCTTCGTCGAAGCTGAGACCGTCGTCCATCATCTTTTCCCGAATGACCTCCAGGACGGCAAAGGCACTGTGGCCTTCGTTGAGATGATAGACGCCCGGTTTGATCCCCAAAGCCCGCAGGACCCGCACACCGCCCACGCCCGCCACAAGTTCCTGGCGAATCCGCGTGCGGTTATCACCGCCATAAAGACGGCTGGTCAATTCGCGGTCTTCCGGGCTGTTTCCATCCACATCGGTGTCCAGCAGATAGATATTCACCCGTCCCACCCGCAACTGCCACACCTTGGCCAGCAGATGCGACGCCCGCGTTTCCAGCGTGATGATGAGGGGCTTCCCCTCTGCATCCGTCACCAGATCGAGGGGCAGCTTGGTGACGTCCACGTCGATATATTCCTCCTCCTGCCAGCCATCGACCGTCAAATGCTGCTTGAAATACCCCTGATCGTAAAACAACCCGATGGCCACCAGGGGAACCCCCAGGTCGCTCGCGCTCTTGCAGTGATCCCCAGAAAGAACCCCCAGACCTCCGGAGTAGATCGGAACGGACTCGTGGACCCCGTATTCCAGGGAAAAGTACGCCACGGGCTTGGAACCAAGAACGCCCGCATTCGTCCGTGCCCACAGGGGACGCTCCGACAGGTACTCCTTAAGCCGACGATAGGCCTGATTGATGCGGCTCTGGAGGGCCAGCTCGGCCACACGGGCCTCCAGCCTTTCGGGAGTCATCTCTGCCAGGAGGGCCACCGGATTGTGGTCTAACTGCCGCCAGCGAATCGGGTCGAGGTCGCGAAACAGGTTGATCACGTCCGGTTGCCAGGTCCACCAGAGGTTCCGGGCAAGCGTGACACATTTGTCGTACATCGTCTGGGCAGACATGCTCAGCTCCACTGCCGGACGAAGACTGTGGTTGGTGGAGATTTCTGCGATTCCCATCAGGATCCACTCCCATTCCGTATCAATAGCTGGTCCGCAGGCGAACCGGCTGCTTCCCCGTCCCCGCCAGGAGACGACTTCACCGATTCACGGCCTGTTTGTATCGTCAGGCATCCGGCCGGCGCTGATGTTTTCGCGCTCCGCCCCACCGCCACCCCATTTGCCCATCGGTAGTCGCTGACGATCAGTCAACCGGGGTCGCCGACTGACGGCCAGATTTTTCCTATTTCCTCAGGGACACCCCGCATCCAGGTTCGCGCCAGTGTGGATGCCAGCTAAAAGCCTTGATTATACCACCTGCGCATGGCGCGATTGGAGAGCAGCCATACCCTCCGGAAGTTGGGTACCAAATAACCCAATGCCGATTTTGCTTCCGCACAACGTTCCTTCAGGCTTTCCGATTGAATCGGCATAGCCGTCGCTTCTTTCCCACTCTTTTTGCCTGCAC
>NZ_JACIYL010000268.1 GCF_014359955.1 Thermogutta sp.
CCCCTACCAGACATTGTGCCCGGGGTACCTCGTGGGTTTTTCCCAAAGGCCATTGGTGGGGGCGATTCACGAATTGCCCCGATAACACATTGACTGTCTTCCATCTTGCGGTCGCTCCCGATTGGGCGCGCCTTTCATTCCAAAAGCTGCCACGTCTCAGGCCTCTGGTATTCCAGCGAAATAAGCACCGGGACCCACTGACGGATTTCCACCGGTCCAAGCAGACCCGACGGCTGAAGTGGATCATCCTTTTTCCACAACCGCCAGGTGGTAAACGTTTGCCGACCGGTGGGAGACGGCTCGCCGCGGAGCAACCAATCGGGCCAGCGCTTGAGCGTTCCGTTTGGATTACGTTCGGAATCTTCTGGCAGATGTTCGTCTCCAATCATGCGGTTGATCCACAGGTTGGCCACCTCGATTTCCAGTGTATTTGCCCCCGGCACGAGGTATTTCGCGATGTTGATGCGATACGGAGGATGCCACACAATCCCCACGGGCTTTCCGTTGATGGAGACCTGAGCTGCCACCTGCACATCTCCCAGGTCCAGCTCCACATCCCAGTTTTCCCGCGCGACACTTCGAGGAACAGATTCAACATGGATTTCTGTGGAATACACGGCCCGGCCTGAGTAGTACCGGTACTCGGGATCCGGGAACTCCGTCCATGAAATCAACTTCTCCAGGGTGATCGACTTCGACTGAGGCGACCCCGGCAAGAACCGCAACTCCCATTTTCCAGAAAGCGTGGGGCAGGGAGGCAGTTGCGAGATCGTGAACGAGATTTCCCGGCCGCGGGATGTTTTCACGGTGTATTTTCCCGGCTGCGAGACGCCCAACTCGCATCGTCCCACCGTAATCGGGAACAGTTTCACCGCAGGTTCTCGTACAGCGGCTTTGGGAAACTGGATGGTCTGGGGGTCGATTGCTTCTATGTGCCCGGGCTGACCGTCCACTTCATAATCGACAATCAGACGCTTGACAATCAAATAAGCGGGGTCGTCATCTCGGGCAAGCTCCGCAACCTGAAACCTCAACCGCCCTTCGTTAACCCACCGCTGGATTTTTTCCGTCACATCCCTGGTCCGCTGGGGATCATCCAAGACACCGTAGAGAGCCTTGCGGATGAGAATGGTGCCCTGTTGCTCCTTGGGCCAAAGTACTTCGCGCCCCTCGTGGAGAATGCTCACGATATGCTCGGGGACCGGAGGATTCGGTGTGAAAGCGACGAAGACCGATTCATAGCTCTCGAGGCTCAGCGAAAGCTCCGTGCCTTCTTCGGTCGTCCGGTAAGGCAAGACCAGCTCGACGGTTTTTCCGGTCTCAGGATACCACAGTTCCGGTCGCTTGCCCTTCACCCGGAAAAAGCACGAGGCGTGAACCCGATGATCAGTCTTGTTGGCAACGAAGTAAACGTCGAGATTATCGATTCGCCGGTGAATGTAACGAAGGGCCTGTTCCCCCGAGCTCGTTTCATAGCGGAAGTCGGGGATGAGGCCCAGCTTCGGAGCCAGGGCGAAAACCTCATCCAGATCAGGAATGAGGTTGGGGTCGGTTCCCACGTCGCTGACATCACCCCAGGGGGCTATTCCAAGTGGGCCAACTTCCTGGACCGCCTTCCAATCGCCGGGAGCTGCTGGATCACTGTCCCAGGCGGGAGGGGGTGAGGCCGTCCATTCCCATTGCTTGTCAGTGACAATCGTTGTCTGCTGCCCATTGTCAAACTTGAGATGGAGGGCGGCGATGAGTCCGGCCGGGTTGGGAGCATCCGCCGCATTGAACGCATCCACCGCGAGGAGATTTTTCCCCGGCCGAAGATGGCCCCTCACATTGATGCGATACGGTCGGTGGAAATCATCGCCACGGCCCACCCGCCGGCCATTGATCCTGCACTCGAATTCATTGTCTGCCGTGATGACCAGCCAGGCCGAACTGACTTTGGCATCGGCCGGCAGTTCGAAGACCCGTCTGAAATACCGATGACCGACCGGGACCGCACTGGTCGGCTTGCCTTCCGTGGTCCAGACCCATTGGGCCTGGCCAAAACCAGGATTTTCCGAAGCCGCTCCGGTTGGAGAGAATGGACCGCCGAAGATGACGCGGCCGCTTCCGTAGTTTCTCACTGTGATCTCGGCCGGGGCCTTTGCTGTTCCCCAAACTTCCTCCACCAGTTTGCGAAGCTCCGCGTCAGCATCGGGATATCCACCGAGCCCGGGCGTCTTGGTCGGCGGTCCACCGATGACCGTGGCGCCCTGTTTGATGAATTGAGCAATCTTCCGGACAAGAGGCAGGGTCATCCTCTCCACGCGGGGAAGCACAAGAACGGCATAGTTCATCCCATCCGGAAGCACCAATCGGCCATCCTGGACGTTCATACGGGTGAGGACAACTTCCGGGGGACAAAAGTCGTAATTAAACGGGCCGCGCTCCCGAGGCTGACCAAAACGGGTGAGGGCGTTCTGACCGGCCAGGGTTTGCGGAACCGCCTCCGGGGTGAGCAGGCAAAAGTCCGCAACGAACAGTCCCTGCTGGAGCAGGTACTGGCACCGCGTGAGGTAGTCGTGCCAGGGTCGGACAAAAGACCACCATGTTTGCGTTCGCTCGTAATGGAGCCCCCACGGCCCCATACTCATGCCGGGCATCCGCGGCGGATTGGTCCACGGTTGCATCGCGTAGCGATGAAACACGAAGCGATTGATTCCCTCGCAAAACGCCCAGTCGCCCAGTTCCTTGATATTGCCGGGATGTCCCAGCCAGCGTTCGGCATCGGTAGCCGTGAAAGCCTCGGCGCCCACCACCTTCAGGCCGTACACGTGTGCAGCGGAGGCCATTTCCGTGCAACTGAAGGCCGCTCCATATTTCGACCAGGACCAGAACTCGCCCATCGGTTCGTCCGCCCGACCGGCGTATGCGAGCTCGTCCACAGGACAGCTCGTGTAAGCCTCGATGGTCAGGCTCAGACCCTTTTTTCTGGCCAGGCTGCGGAATCGTCCCGCATAATTGTCGAGAACCAGTTCCCCGATTGTTTGCCGGAAATCCCAGAGAAACCGCTCGGAAATCTCCCGGCTGCCCACCACGTAGCCGGCAATCACTGGCAAATAGGGACGGAGATCATAACCTCGTCGGCGGGCAAACTCCTCGGGCATGCGGGCGGTCCAGTTCTGGGACCCCACCTCCCAGCTATCGATATGGGTTCTGATAAACCTGGCCGCAGAGGGAAGATTTTCCGGCCGGTTCTTCAACAACTGGCCGATCAGTCCTTCGAACGCTGCCTCCGCACCCTCCGGGCTGAGCTTGTCGCATTCCAGCCCGCGTCCTTCTTCGGGAGAGGGGTGGTTGCGGGCACCGGTGGGCGTGTGACCAAAACGGAGGATGGTCCATTTTCCTTCCGGCAGGTCCCATTGGAGACGGCCTTCGGCGTTCATTTTGCCGGTCAGATCGACGATCTTCTCTGGCGAGATGACCTGCTCGGCCGGCGGCTCGGGAACTTCCCCAGGAACCACAAGGGTGCCACCGGGCACCTGGGCCAGCGATTTGTAAGCAATTCCGTCGATCCGGGCAGGATTGGCGGGACGCGGAAACGCCAGTACCGCGACATCCCGGTAATAGTTTTCGACGACTGGCGGCTGAGGGAGAGTGATTTCTCCGGTCCGCGGCCCGTCCACCGTGACCTCAGACCAGACTATCCGCTGCATCGCCTGTTCCGGTTTGATCCATGGTCCTCCGCTACCGGTCCATCCGGCATCGTTATTCATGTTGACCACGATTTGCCTTTTGAGCGCCTGAGCCAGCATGAAGTAGAACAACTCCCGCCACTCCTGGGAACCGAACCGCACCGAACCGGGAGGCGTGCCCTGATCGACCTCCATGATGAGAACGCCGCGGATACCAGCCTCCTGCATGGCCTGAAGGTCCGCTTCAATTCCCTCGCGGCTGAGATTGCCGTTCAGCCAGAACCAGTACACCCAGGGACCATATAAAGGATTTGTCCCGGAAAACATGTTGCGAATTGTGCTGGTGGAATCCTCCTGGGGCCACACAACCTGCCCCCAAACCGACGGTGAGACCAGCAGCACACAAGCAACGACGGCGGTCAGCAGCGACACAAAGCGGCGCATGGCACACCTCCCGGTAACAAGCAGAACTGGGCGTCCCCTGTTGTGACGGCCAGGCCCTTTCACAGCCGCCGTCGATTTTTCTTCAAATCATTTGCAAATGCAAGCAGTCAGACGAAAGCCACGCTGGCGTGCTCCGAAAACACCACAAACTGAAATCACAAAGACTGCGCCATGCTCAGGAACATGTGTCCATTTGACCATCAAATTTTCCGTCTTGCATCAGCCGCTTTGTCCCGCTAGAGTATTTCCCCCATAAACCATAATGGGGGGTTGAGTTTCATCGCCCGAGCGGGGATACTTTGATGGTTGTAGGCAAGATTTAGCTAATTCAGGCAAGCGACTGCGGCCGATTGGAAGGTGAAGTGGGGCGTTGCACGCGGGCAAGCCGTCGGAAAAACCCGTTCCTGGTTGCATCAGACGGGTGGGAAGGTCGCGAAAACGCAACGGCAACAAGTCAAGCAAAGAAATAAGGAATACTGAAGGCCATGTCGGAGAATCCGTCTGCCTCAGCCGTTTCTCAGTCTCAGGGTGCCAATGGCTGGGAAAGCCTGACCAAGCGTCCCAAACGGGGGGTACCCGCCGGTCTCTGGTTGCGGTGTCCCGGCTGCGGAGCCACGGTCTTCCGCAAAGATGTGGAGAAGCTGCTCGGCGTTTGTCCCGAGTGCGATTACCACTGGTATGTATCGGCCCGGGAACGCATCCGCCAGCTTCTCGACGAGGGCACGTTCGAGGAATGGTTTGCCGATCTCGAACCGTGCGACCCTATCGAATTTGTGGATAAAATGCCCTATCGGGAACGTCTTCGCCGCGAGCAGGAACGCACCGGCCTGCGCGACGCGGCCGTCGTGGGCACAGGGATGATTCGGGCACGCCGGGTGGCCATCGGCGTGACGGACTCCGCCTTCATGATGGGAAGCATGGGCTCCGTCGTGGGGGAGAAACTCACGCGGCTTATCGAACGGGCCCAGGAGGAACAGCTCCCTCTTATCATTGTGTCCGGCTCCGGTGGGGGAGCTCGCATGCAGGAGGGTGTTTTCTCCCTCATGCAGATGGCCAAGGTTTCCGCAGCTCTTGCCCGGTTCGACGCCGCCGGC
>NZ_JACIYL010000269.1 GCF_014359955.1 Thermogutta sp.
AAGATTGTGCTTCGGGACGGGAAGACGGAGCCCCAGTCGGTGGCCATTATTCATTGTGTGGGCAGCCGGGACTCCAACCACAACGAGTATTGCTCCGGCATCTGCTGCATGGCGGCCCTGAAATTCGGGCACCTGGTGCTGGAGAAGACCAAAGCCGAAGTGTACTCCTTCTACATCGACATGCGGACGAACCAAAAGGGATACGAAGAGTTCTATCATCGTCTGCTGGAAGAAGGGATGCACTTCGTCCGCGGAAAGGTCGCGGAGGTCACCGACGCCGCTCGCCGACCCGAAGAAGCAGGAAAACTTATCATCCAGGTGGAAGACACTCTGATGGGAAAACAACGCCGCATTCCCGTCGATATGGTCATCCTGATGGGGGCCCTCGAGCCCCAGGCGGACGCCAAGGAGCTTGGCCTGAAGCTGGGCATCTCGTGCAGTATGGCCGGCTGGTACACCGAGCGGCATCCCAAGCTGGACCCGGTGGCCACCATGACCGACGGCATCTTCGTGGCGGGCGCCTGCCAGGGACCGAAGGATATTCCGGCCTCGGTGGCCCAGGGTGCGGCCGCCGCCGCGCGGGTGATGGCCATGATCACCAAAGGCAGCGTCATGATCGAGCCGGTTGTGGCCACAATCAATGAGGAAAAATGCTCCGGCTGCCGAATCTGCAATAACCTGTGCCCGTACAACGCGATCGAATTCGACGAACAAAAACAGGTCAGCCGGGTCATCACGGCGATGTGCAAAGGATGCGGGACATGCGTGGCCGCCTGCCCGGCCGGTGCTATCAGCGGTGCCCACTTCAGCAACGAACAGGTGTTCGCCGAGATCGAGGGCATCCTCTGGGATGCGATTCACGGAGACGGCGGTCAGGCCAGACAGGAAGCCGAGGCGGTTCCCGTGTGAATCCCATGGGGACACGATCGGTGTCAATCGACCAGTCGAAAATACCGAATTCACTTCGCCATACAACAACAGGATTGAGCCATGGCTGAGGACACCTTCGAACCCAAAATCGTAGGCTTTCTGTGCAACTGGTGCTCGTACCGGGCGGCAGACCTGGCGGGCACAGCGCGAATCAAATACTCGCCCAACGTGCGGATCATCCGCGTGATGTGCAGCGGACGGGTGGACCCCGCGTTTGTGCTCAAAGCACTTTCCCTGGGCGCAGACGGCGTCATGATCGCCGGATGCCATCCCGGCGAGTGCCACTATATCGAGCAGAATTACAAGGCTATGCGGCGCTACTATATGCTCAAGCACACGCTCAAGGCCCTCGGTCTGGAAGAAGATCGCATCCGGCTGGTATGGGCCTCCGCCGCCGAGGGTCAGCAGCTTGCCGAGCATATCGACAAATTCGTCGAAGACATCCGCAAGCTTGGCCCGCTGAACTGGCCCGCCAACTGGCAGGAAAACGGGGAACGCCTGCATGCCGTTGAAGCCATTGCCAAAGAACACGAAGAATCGCTGGAGGTGCTTCCATGAGTGACGGACAAGCCAAGGGAAAACTGGCGCTGTACTGGGCGGCATCCTGCGGCGGATGCGAAATCGCCGTCCTCGCCATCGATGAAAAAATCCTCGAGGTGGCGAAACACTTTGATATTGTGTTCTGGCCCTGCGCCACCGACGGAAAAGTCCGTGACGTGGAAAAGATGGAGGATGGTTCCATCGACGTGTGCCTGTTCAACGGAGGCATCCGCACCAGCGAACAGGAATACATGGCCAAATTGCTCCGTCGCAAGGCGAAGGTCCTGGTGGCTTTCGGATCATGCGCGATGGAGGGTTGCATTCCCGGACTGGCCAATCTCAACACGCGGGAAGAGATTTTCCGCACTGTCTATGAGGAGACACCATCCACGGAAAATCCCCAGCACGTGACCCCGCAACACGTCACCGAAGTACCGGAAGGCAAGCTCTATCTGCCGATTTTCTACGACACCGTCTTCACGCTCGACCAGATCGTGGAGGTCGATTATTACCTGCCCGGCTGTCCTCCTGAGGCCGAACGCATCTGGGACGCCATCGTGGCCATCCTGGAAAACAAGCTGCCGCCCAAAGGCTCGGTCATCGGCGTGGACACAACAGTCTGCGATGAGTGCCCGCGCAAACGTACGGAAAAGAAGATTAGAAAGTTTTACCGCACCTGGCAGGTCATCCCGGATGAGGAAACCTGCCTGCTGGAACAGGGCATCATCTGCTGTGGCGTGGCAACCCGGGCAGGTTGCGGAGCGAAGTGTCCGCAGGTCAACTCCCCCTGCATCGGCTGTTACGGCCCGAACACGGACGTGGTTGATTACGGCGCACGGTTGATGGCGGCCCTGGCCTCGGTCATCGATTCCAATGATCCGGCAGAAATTCAGCGGATTATCGAAGAGGGAATTCCCGATCCGGTGGGAACATTCTACCGGTTCAGCCTGGCGCACAGTCTCCTGCGAAGGAAGCGAAAGCTGCCAGCGCCGAGTACGGTCCACTGAGTGATCCATTCGTTTCGGGGAAGCCGAAACCACCAGGAATCAATAAACCCCATATCGAGCACAGAACCTGAAAACAGCCAGGTTGAGGAAGCCATGAAACGGGTAACAATTGATCCCATCACACGGCTGGAAGGTCACGGGAAGATCGAGATCTTTCTCGACGAGAAGGGAGATGTGGCCAACGCCTATCTCCAGATCCCCGAGCTTCGCGGATTCGAGCGGTTCTGCGTCGGTCGGCCGGTCGAGGAAATGCCCAACCTCACCGCCCGAATTTGCGGCGTGTGTCCCGAGGCCCACCATATGGCGGCCACCAAGGCCCTGGATGCCGTCTTTCACGTGGACCCGCCCGAAACCGCCAAAAAACTCCGCGAGTTGTTCTACAGCATTTTCTTCGCCACCGATCACACGACTCACTTCTACGCCCTCGGCGGGCCGGATTTCGTTGTCGGCCCGGATGCCCCCAAGGCTGAGCGGAACATCCTAGGGGTGGTCAAGAAAGTGGGCCTGGAGATCGGTGGCCAGGTCATCAAGATGCGGCATGTGGGCCACAGTCTCATCCAGATGATCGGCGGACGCCGGGTGCATCCCAACTGGGGGCTGCCCGGCGGCGTTAGCAAAGGGATCACCGAAGAACAGCGCCGCGAGATTGAAGCCGCCGGCCGGGAAGCCATCGAATTCGCCAAATTCAGCCTCGACCTGTTCGACAAGCTGGTCCTCAAAAACAGCGATTACGTCTCACTGATCACCGGAGACGTGTATGTTCAGAAGACCTATTACATGGGCACCGTCGATGCGAATAACCACGTCAACTTCTACGACGGGATGGTCCGCGTCGTGGGGCCCGACGGCAAAGAGCACGCCAAGTACCATCCCCGAGATTATCGGGAGTATGTTGCGGAAAGGGTCGAACCCTGGTCCTACCTGAAATTCCCGTATCTCAAGAAAGTCGGCTGGAAGGGCTTTGTGGACGGTCCCGACTCGGGCGTCTATCAGGCCACTCCGCTTTCCCGACTGAACGCGGCCGACGGCATGGCCACCCCACTGGCGCAGAAAGAATATCAGCGATTTTACGAAGTCCTCGGTGGAAAGCCTGTCCATCACACGCTGGCCACTCACTGGGCTCGCCTGATCGAATTGCTCTATGCGACAGAGCGGTGGGTGGAACTGGCATCTGATCCCGCGATCACGGGCAAGGATTATCGCGTCCTGCCCAAAGAAACGCCCACCGAGGGCGTCGGTTGCGTGGAGGCCCCGCGCGGCACGCTCACCCACCATTATGTGACCGACGAACGCGGTCTGGTGGTGAAAGCCAACCTGATCGTGGGCACCACGAACAACAACGCATCCATCTGCATGGCCGTCCGTCGCGCTGCCCAGAAGCTGATCCACGGATTTGAGATTCGCGAAGGATTGCTCAATCGGGTGGAAATGGCGTTCCGCTCGTATGATCCGTGCTTTGGTTGTGCCACCCACACGCTGTCCGGCCAGATGCCGCTGGAGGTGATCATTCGCAAGGCGGACGGGGAGGTGGTGGAACGCCTCACTCAGTGCCTGGATTAGATTCTGTCGTTCCCTGACGTGTTTATTCCGCCGCTCAGCGACGGAGAGTCCTCGAAACCACGGGGAGGCCATCGGCCTCCCCGATGGTTTTTATCAGGGATCATCAACCATCACGGATCGCCGCGAAGCCCCGGCTGGGCACCGCGACTTTGCCGAAGTGCATTTCGTCCGAAAGAAACGCGTTCTTTTCTCGGAAACAGAATCGCGTGACGGCGCTTGCCGCGGTGTGGGTCAAACCACCAACGCCAATAGCGCAACACTATGATGTTATTCGTGCGCGTGTTTGCTCGTACTATCCTTTAGAAAACCACGACTTGACATCGCACGCTTCGGTGGTAAACTGCAGATCAAAACGGAGGAACACATGATGGCCAAAAAAGGGACAAAAGTGGGCAGGTCCGGCAAGACACAAGGCTCGTCCAGCTCGGCCTCCCAAACTACGGTCTCAACCGATCGTTTCGACCTCCGTGCCGATGTTTCGACGGGCAACTTCTGGTTCGATACCGGTCGGGTGATGCTTCTCAGGCATTTCGGTGCAGGCACGCACGACATCAACACCGTTCTTCAGGCACTCGTCGATCGGTTAGTCGAGCCCACCGGCAATAAAGGGGAATACTTCGACAAGACCACAAACTCGCTCAAGGAATACGACAAGAAAAACTGGGTTTTCCCGACCAATCTCTTCATCAAGGCCAATCCCAGCCCGCCGAAAGAAAAACGCCTTATCAACGGCAAAGAGCAGCAGGTTTTCCTCGAGCCTCCCCAATATTCTCTCAAACTCGATCTCAAGAAAAAGAAGGATCACTGTGACATCTGTGGCGAAGAGGCCCCTGTCACCGACGCCACCATGTGGATGTTTCCCTTCGTGGTGGACCCGAGCAAGTTCGGCTGCTTCTACTCGGGAGCCAAACGCGGTCTCAAACTCTGCGCCTGCTGCGCCCTGGCGGGACTGGCCGGTTATCTGGGGTGGCTCTGGCGTGGCAGGCGAGATTGGCTCCATTTCTTTATATTCCACTCGGATATGCCGGAGCTCCGACGGCTCCATGAAGAGATATTGGAACACTTAAAACTTAAAGGTCAAAGAAGTGGAAACTGCGAATGCGCTTTCGAAGGTCCCTACATCCACGAAACGACATTCGGTCATTTGCTCAAA
>NZ_JACIYL010000027.1 GCF_014359955.1 Thermogutta sp.
TCGTCCACCGGCCGGGCACCGCGATCGGACCTCGCCGCAACTCGTCCCGGCTCAGCGACCGCCGAGCCACCACCAGCGGGCCGTAGCCATCACCCATGCTGGCACCGCATCGGCACAGGATGTAGCGATCCCGTACCTTCGCATAAGCATGGAAGCTGAGAGCAGTCAATTCGAGCTCGCCCCGCAGCGCCCGCTGATTGAGCGTCTCAATATCGACCAACTCATGAACAAACCGATAGCGCCCGGTGGGAATCTTTTCCGCTGCCAGGGCGTAGAACATGAACGCATCGTCGGGATCGGGACTGTGCCCCACCCGAATGGTGATCGTCTCCGCGGCCATGATTTCTCCCGTCTTTCCGAGCCAAAGTCGCAGGCACACTCAGACTTCCCAGGAAAAGCCCGAGGTATATTCCCCGGCATACTCGGAAGGGGGAGGCTCTGTCAAGCCACGGAGCGAATGTGGGGCGGCCGGCTGACTGCGGGGAAGTGCCGCATCCTCGGAATCGAAGCGCGACGCGGAGGCCGTCTCCTGGTCGGAAGAAAACTGCACATTCTCCCGTGTCTCGGAAGCAGCCGCCAATCGCTGGCATAGTTCCTGCCAGGTTTCCCGCTGGATGGCCAGCACGCGGAGAGCGTCCTCCAGCGGCTTTTCTTCCCTCTTCAGTCCTGCTTCGACAAGGCATCGATACACGAACGTGTAGAGGGCCGCGACACGTCGGGCGATCGGAAAATCGCTGTCCGTCTTGATGCCGGAGAGAATCTCCGCGACGATTTCCTGCGCGCGCAGGAGCGACTCAAACCCGGCATCAAACTGGTTTTCCCGCCAGAGATGTCGGGCACGCTCGATGAAGCGAATCGCGCCCTCGATCAGCATGAGATGAAGTCGCTGCGGCGGGGCTGTCAGAATATCCGCTTCGCGGTAGCTATCTCCAATGGATGCTGACATAACAGACCGTCCAACCCGAAGCGTTCGTGGAATCAAGAATGCACACAATCACTGCATCCCCATGAAATCACTGATTGTTTTGACTGCTGCTGGCAAAATACATGGGGATCGGCTGGATCTGCGCAACGATATCGATGTTGCTCTTGATCTTAGCAATGGCGGACTCCAAACGATAAAAATAGAGCAGCAACTGCTCCTTTCTTCGGTCCAGTTTGGCATTCCACCATTCGATTCTCTTTTGGTTGTCTTCGTACTTTCGGGTGAGGGCGATGAATCGTTGCGCCATGAGCGATACATCTTGCCCCACTAAACTTTCGGCGAGTTTGTCAAATTTTGCGGCGAACCCGAAAGTCTGGTCGGTGAAAAACTTTTCCACGGCGTCTGGGTCCTCGGCAAACTTGTCCTTGAGTTTGGAGCTGTCAAAGTCGAGCGTGCCATCGTCCTTGATACTCACCCCGATTTCCGCCAGGGACTGAATACTTCCCGCGCCCGGAAACCGCGAACTCAGGATGTACGAAATTTCGCTGCCCAATCGGATGGCCGTTGGATCCTGTGCCAGAACCTCGCCCTTCTGCGTGGTTGTGTCGTATTTCGTCAGCTCCTGATAACGCTTCCAGAATTTGTTGTAGTTATCGACGAAGGCCTGCACGCTCGCCACCAGATCGGTGTCCGTGGTCGTCACCTGGACACTCACCGGCAGAGACGAGGATTGTTTTACCTCCAGTTCCAGCCCGGGAACCACGTTCGAGAACTTGTTGCTGGCAGAAGAAAGGACCACTGCTCCCGGAGTTCCTGCCTGTCCGATGACCAGTTGCGCATCCCGGGCCTCGGCGAAGCGCGTCAATCCCAGATCCAACGAGCCCTCATCCACGACCATCTGCGCGAGGTGTCCCCCGCTCTCACTCACCAGAGAGAGCCGGTAGGGCCGATTGGAACCGTCGTAGATAATCGTCGCCCGCACACCCGCATTAAGCGCGTTGATCTTGTCCCGCAAGGTTTGCAGGGAATCGTTGGCTTCCAGCGTCACCTTGTAGGTCAGGGATCCGTCAATGGCGTAGTCGCTTTCCCCAGAAAAATCCTGGAGTGTGCTGTCTTTGAGGATCCCCAGGTCCGCGGCGGCCGTCCCGTCCAGATCATTGACCGCCAATGTACCGGTCCCATTGGCCAGGTCGCGAATGAGGATCCCATCCCCTGTAGCGTTGATGGTGGCATTGACGTTGGCCGCCCCGCGATTGATGGCCGCCAGGACATCCCCAATCGTCTGCGCCCCGATGGCGGCAAGGTCCACGGTGGTGCTCACGCCCTTGCTATCCGTGACGGTAAACCGGCCGAGCGCCACCCCCCGCCCCCCGTTCAATTCACTCAGCTTGGTATTGACTGAGATTACCCGCAGGTGAAGATCACCGCTGTTTTTGACGCTGACCGCGTCGTCCACGGCGATGTTGAGTTTTTCGGCGGTCTGCGAGCTGTCCAGAGTCTCGATTTTGAGATTGCCGGTCCCGCCGGAGAGATCTTCGATGACCAGACCGTTGCGTGCGGCATTGACGGCAGCCTGCACACCGATCCCCGCCGCATTGATAGCGCGGATGACATCTTCCAGCGTTTCTGCCGCAGAGAGGTCCACCGTCGCCTGATTGCCCGCACGATCCGTGATTCGAATCGTCCCCAAATCACCCAATCCCTGCCCTCCATTGAGCTGGGAAAGCGCCGGGGACTTCAAACTTCCGATCAGGCGACGCCCGGTGATCGTGTCACCGTTGGCCGCGACGTCCAGGCCGAGTTCCTTCAAGGCCTGGGAACCATAAAGCGAGGAAAGGGTGAATTGGCCCGTTCCGCTTGTCAGATCCCGCAGAACAAGGCGTTTACCATCCGCAGAAATCTCGGCCTGAAGTTTCCCTGGCGCTGCATTATTGATCGTGTTGACGATATCCCCCAGCGTCCGTTCTGTCTGCCGGCTTTGGCCGCTGGGCGGCAACGGGTCAAAATCAATCACCCCGGTCGTTCCGTCCCGAAGCTGGAAGGAAATATCAGGAAGCGTGGAGCTCGCCGAGATTCCCAGCCCGTCGTTCAATTCGCTCAGCAGCGTCTCCGAGGAAAGCCACACAATGTCCTGCCCATCGGCGACGCTGGAGGCCGTGTCGATCCCCGCCAAACCCAGGGATGCAGCAGCCTGTCCGCCGCCGATGTCCTGAACGCGAAGATTCGTCACGCTGGCGCCGGTCAGATCAGTGAGGCGGATGTGGTCCCCCACGACCTCCGCCCGGACGTTGATCCGGGTGTTGCTGTTGATCGCGTTGATGACGTCGTCGAGAGTCTGGACTGTGGTCAGATCGATTTCCGCCGAGGCCCCGCTGCGGTCTGTGATGCGGATCAGCCCGCGCTGAAACCCCTGCCCGCCCCGCAGAAGGTCGAGATCGAGCGACCGATCCACCCCCGGGCCAAATCGAAACGAGAGTGTTCCCTCCCCCAGTGGCTCGGTCTGCTCCCGGACCCCCTGGCTGAGCCACTGTTCCGGCTGGACCGTTCGCAGCGGCGTGAAGATGTAGGAACCCAGGGTCGGCGAGCCGGTGACCCGAACACCCAAAGCCGCGTCGTTGCTGCTGGTGGCTGTTCGCTTGTCGAAAATCGTGGTCTTGGCAAGGTTCTTGACCGGGTACTGGACGGCCATCACCAGCGCGGAGAGTTCCGTGATGGCCGCCCGTTCCGCGTCAATCTTCTTGTTCGCTTCCTGGAGGTTGTCGCGGGGCCTGGACTCAATCTGCATGAGTTTATCCACGGTGTCACCGATCGGGACACCGGTGATAAGTCCGACGTTGGATTGAATCCGACCCATATTGGACTCCCGCGCAGATTTCTCGCCCCACAAAATCTACCTTGTTTAACATCGGCTCGACGGCTCCAGGATATTGAACGCCCCCGCGGCAGACCAACGGCTCGCCCCGCCTTGGGCTCTTTGCAGGAAATGTAACGACTGCACAACGCCGCGCACGTTTTCCGAAAAAAAGAAGTAGAGAACTTGCACCGACTTTACCGATAAAGAAACCGCCCTCAACCGCCCCGGTTGACCGCTCGTTGTTGCAATACAGGGTTGCAATACAGGAAATCTGCACAAAAAGAATAAACAGTGCGGGCGAAAAAGGCTGACCAACGTTTGGACCGTGCCTGAGTGAGAATGTTTCGGGATCGCTGCCATCCTGTTACCGAACACGAGTGCCTGTGCCGCACGCGGGACATCCCGTTTCGGCGGGCACTTTCTGGCAGTACAAAACGACGGCGATTCCCCAACCTTTTCAGGGCCGTCCCGGCGGTCGCTTGGGTGTTCTGGTTGAGCCTGGTCATGGCTGCAGGCTGTACACTCATCCCCAGACCTGCTGCCCAGCCGATGATCCACAATCCTTTTCCGCAAATCCACAAAGTGGCTGTCGCCCCGTTTTTTAACCTCTCCACCGAACCGACTCTCGACGGCCGACAGGTGGCCATCGCGTATTACAACGAACTTCAGGAAATTCCCGGATTTGAAGTGATCCCGGTGGGCGTGGTGGAGCGGGCCATGACCATCCACCGGATCAGCCTCAACAGTGCAGAGGACGCCCGACGACTGGCCCAGGTCCTGGGGGCCGACGCCGTCGTGGTTGGTGCTGTGACCGAGTATTCCCCCTACTACCCGCCTCGCTGCGGTCTGCAGGTGGAATGGTACGCGGCCAACCCCGGGTTTCACCCCGTGCCGCCAGGCTACGGCCTGCCCTGGGGCACGGACGAGGAGCGCCACATTCCCCGCCGGCTGCTTCTGGAAGCCCAGATGGCCTATGCCCGTGGTGCGCTCGCGGAAGCCACTCCGCAGTGTGATGCCGCCACTCCCACCGCCTGGAGTTCGAGCGGCGACAAGGCTCCGGCCACGCCCGACAGTGGCGTCTCGCGATCCGCGTCGGATGCGGCAGAAAACGAAGTCTCTCCAGAAAAACTCGTCCCCCAAGCAACTCCCGCGAATCCGCCGTGTGTGCCAACGAATGAGCCGTTTCTCGTTCACACCCGGGTCTATAACGGGGGCGATGAACGCTTCACCCGGTTGCTTCAGGAGCACGCCCGATTCCGTCATGATGCGCAGCTCAGCGGGTGGCAGCCGTACCTTGCGAAAAGTGAGGAATTCCTGCGTTTTTGTTGTCGCCTGCATATTTGGGAAATGTTGACCGCACGGGGAGGTGCCGACGAAATCGAAGTGACGTGGCGACCACCCGTCGTCCGATAACAGAAATAAAGGTCAAAACCCGGCGAAAACAACCTGGCAGCTTCGATATTCCGGCGAGATTCAACTACCACAGGAGTGCCCGAGTCGTGAGCCGAGAAATCAACGTCATCGCTTTGATCAAGGGAGGGGAGCGCTACATCTTCCTCTATGATGACGACAACCGTCTGGAAATGATCCGCACGTTGGGCCGGTTCGCTGCCCATCCCGAATTGAGCTTCAGTTGGTACGATGCCGCCGTGCTGAGCCAGAAAATCCGCCAGGAAGCACGCCGACGGGCGCTGCAAAATCGTTTCAAAGCCAAACAGCCGGCCGATCCCGACGATCACGCGTGACTGTCAACAGCGGCGATCGGTCGGTCAAATCGTCCCCGCAGACCTACGCACGAGATATCTTTCCGTGGACAATTGCAAGTTTTCTGGAAGGCGGATATGCAGTCGGCCATCGGGCAATTTTTGCGGTATCTCGCCGTCGAGAAAAATGCCTCGGCCCACACGATCAAAAGCTACCGCGAAGATCTCACGGCTCTTGTAGAGTACCTCACGGAAGCTTATGGCGGCCGGTGCCCCTCTCCCGATCAGGTCACGACTCTCGATCTGCGGGGTTATGTCGCAGCCGTGCACGAGGCGGGCTACGCCCCGGGAACCATCGCCCGACGGCTCGCCAGTCTGCGGAGTTTTTTCCGTTTCGGAATGCGTCAAGGTTGGGTGAAAGAGAATCCCGCCAAGCCCCTCCGCAATCCCCGCAAGCCACGCAACCTGCCGCACGTCCTTTCCACCGAGGATGTTCAAAAACTCCTGGAGGCCCCTCCGGCATCCTCCCCCATGGGGTTGCGCGATCGGGCGATTCTGGAAACGCTTTACTCGGCAGGCCTGCGCATCAGCGAGCTTGTCGGTCTCAACGACAGTGACGTGGATCTGGCAGCGGAGATCGTACGGGTGCGAGGTAAGGGGCGTCGGGAACGCCTCGCCCCGCTTGGTTCTTTCGCCGTCAGAGCCATACGCCGCTGGCTGGCCGTAAGAAAGCTCCATCCCAGTTTGCGAGATCAGCCCGATCGCCCTCTCTTTGTCAATCGCTTTGGTCAGCGGTTGACGACCCGAAGTGTCGCCCGAATGCTGGAAAAATACCTCCGTCAAACCGGCCTGGATCGCCGTACCACTCCCCACACTCTGCGTCACAGTTTCGCCACGCACCTCCTCAACGCGGGGGCAGATATCCGCAGCGTCCAGGAGTTGCTGGGACACAAAAGCCTCGTCACCACGCAGATTTACACGCACCTGACGACCGCCAACCTCAAGGCCGTTTATGAAAAGGCCCATCCTCGGGCAAAATAAGGTGGTGGGGTGAATGGCCCATCGCGCAGTCACGGGCCACGTCGGGCACGACAGGCGATTACCGGTAGGGGCCATTCATGAATTGCCCGTACAATGTCGGAGGGACCCGCTCGTCGGGTCCGATCAACACCGATTGATCACCCATTCCTTCTCATCGGGCACGACAAGCGTGCCCCTCCGAAAAATTCCGGAGGGACCTGCTTGTCAGGTCCGCATTCGCCGCTAGGTGCTCACCTTCACAAAAAGGGGCATGGGCCAGGCGTCGAATTGGTAGAACACGACTCCTCTTGATGGTATAACAGGGACGAGGTGCAGGACCTGAAATAACCAGTCCTGCCGCGTCGCTTCAATTGACGTCTTCCACCTGCCTTTGGGGAGGTCACTGCAATGCTTAGGGCAGCGTCCCTTACTTGGCGTGCCATCAGAGGATTTCTCTGCACGCTGGCAGCCGCCGCTGTGTTTCTGGCGGGAACGTCTCGCCTCCATGCGGCCCAGACAAGCTCAGCCGAGGCTCCGCAAAAAGCCAGCTCGGCTTCGGCCACGGCCAAGACTCCGCCAAACGTCGTGATCATTCTCGCGGACGACATGGGCTACTCGGACCTGGGCTGCTACGGCGGTGAGATCGAGACGCCCAATCTGGACCATCTGGCGGCCAACGGACTGCGATTCACCCAGTGCTACAATTCCGCCCGGTGCTGGCCTTCGCGAGCAGCCATCATGACGGGCTATTACCCCCAGCAGGTGCGGCGCGATACCGTTCCCGGCGTGCGCAGTGGTGGCGGCGGAGTCCGGCCGGCGTGGGCGCCACTTCTGTCGGAAGTGCTGAGGGAACACGGTTATCGGTGTTACCATTCAGGAAAATGGCACATCGATAAACAGCCCTGGACAAGTGGCTTCGATCACAGCTACGTGCTCAACGATCATAATCGCTTCTTCCATCCTCACAATCACCAGGAAGATGGGCGTCCGCTTCCCACCCCCGGCCCTAACGACGGCTACTATGCCACCACGGCGATTGCCAGGTATGCCGTGAAGTATCTCGCGGAACACGCCACGGAGCACCGCGAAAAACCGTTCTTCCTGTATCTCTGCTTCACGTCTCCGCACTTCCCACTCCAGGCACCGCAGGAGGTCATCGCCCAGTACCGCGATCGTTATCGGGTGGGGTGGAACGTCATTCAGCAGCAGCGGGGCAAGCGGCTTCTGGAAATGGGACTCGTCCGCAACAGCCCGCCGCCCATGGAGGTCCATCTTGGACCCCCGTATGACTTCCCGGAAGCATTCAAGATTCTCGGGCCGGCCGAGGTGAAATACCCCATCCCCTGGAACGAACTGACCCCGGAACAGAAAGAATTCCAAACCACCAAGATGGCGATTCACGCCGCCATGGTCCACATCATGGATGAGGCCGTGGGCATGGTCGTGGAGCAGCTCAAGAAGATGGGGGCCCTCGACAATACTGTCATTTTCTTCGCCTCCGATAACGGCGCCAGTGCCGAGATCATGGTGCGGGGCGACGGCCATGACCCCAAAGCCCCGATGGGCAGCGAAAAGACATTTCTCTGCCTGGGTCCCGGCTGGTCGAGTGCGTCCAACACCCCCTTCCGCCGCCATAAAACCTGGGTCCACGAAGGCGGTATTTCCACGCCGCTCATCGTCCACTGGCCACAGGGCATCACCGCCCGCGGAGAACTCCGGCATACCCCCGTGCACTTCGTGGATGTCTTTCCGACGGTCCTCGAACTGGCGGGCATTTCCATGCCCGACCGCTGGAACGGCCAGGAACGTCCCCAGCCGCCGGGAAAAAGCATCGTCCCGCTATTCACCAAAGATGGGACCGTGGAACATGATTTCTTCTGGTTCCTCCATGAAGGAAATCGGGCCATCCGCGCTGGCGACTGGAAGCTGGTCGCCGCCCGAGGTGATCCCTGGGAGTTGTATAACCTAGCGGAGGACCGCGGCGAAACGAACAATCTGGCGACAAAACTGCCAGAGAAAGTCGCAGAACTGGAAAGCCTGTGGAACCGGCTGTGGGAACAATATCAGCAGGATGCCAAACGTGACCTGACACAAGCTCCCGCCTCCAATACAAAACCACGAAAAGCCGGGTAACAGGCGGCGAGTAAAAACGACCTTTGTGAAGGCTAAAGCCTTCACCAGAAAGTGGCGATGAATCGCCGCACTCCATGGAGCCCGGGGCTATAGCTCCGCCGAGAACCAGCCGTTCGGGAACCTGAACAGCCGGACGGCTACTTGCGGAAATGCTCCAGAAACAGGGTGCGCAGCGATCCGAGGCGTGCTTCCGTGCGCTCGGCGAGACTGCCCGGAACACCGTAATTCTGGATGGTTCGAAGATAATCTGTCAGCTCCTGCCGAGCAGCAGCCGGCCCGTGAATAAAGAAATGCATCCAGGCCCACGACCATCGATAGGCGCTGCCATCCATGTCTTCCATGCGGGCGATCTGTTCCAGTTTGTCTAGAGAAGGCACATAACCCAGTCGCGCCCAGAAGCGGACGGTCTTGTAATAGGGGTGCCCAAACACCCGATCGCCCGGTGGGGCCTCGAAATATTCCGCCAATCCCTCATCAAGCCACAGAGGAACCATGGGCAAAGCCGTGTGCAGGAGGGCGTGCGTCGCCTCGTGTCGCAGGTCGGTGGCCAGTTCCCGACTGCGATAGGCCAGCACGAACGCACGTCCGGAACGCTCGAGATACAATGCCCGGCGATACGGAACGTCAGGAAATTCCCGGCGTAGAAACTGCTGGTATCCGTGCTGGGAATCAAACAGCAGCACAGTCACCGGGCGCTGACCCAGCTCAATGCCCAGGGCCGATTGAATATCCTGGGCGAGTTGCCCGAGGTCATCGACGAGGTCCTCCATTTCCCCAAGCGGGAATTGGGCGTAGATGGTGAAGCCGCCGACGGTGCGACTGTCCACCCAGACCCCCTGGGACGTCACGACCGGTCCCAGAGAACTTGATTGTGCGCAGATGGCCAGAAGGAATGCCGCCAGCACGCTCCACCTGTACTTTATTCACGCTCGTTCGTTGACCGCAGCGTCGTGGTTCACCCGGCCAGTCGCCGCCATGCCCGCCGCCAGAATGGCTCCGCCGTTTCCACCCGCTCCAGGCTCTGGACGGACATTCCCTGGACAATCCTGGCGGGATTGCGACGGCAGAGAATATCTGCCGCATCCCGGCCCAATCGTCGGGCGATGTGCCGCGCGGCTTCCGCCATCACCGGTGGTCGGCCACGAACTCCATGGCCGTCGCTCGCCACCACATGGACGCGTCCGCTCAGAAGGATTTCTTCGGCAAACTGCCGCACAGTCGGCCCAAAAGCCCCCGTCAGGCTTCCCGCCGTCAGTTGGATCAGCGCCCCGGCGGACATCACTTCTTCGAGCTTCTCCGGATGCCGCAGGAGAGCCGTGTTCCGCTCGGGATGGGTGAGAATGCCCGTCACCCCCACCCGCTTCAATTCCCGCAACAGCGAATCGAGAGGAAAATAGACGTCGTGGGGGAGTTCCAAAAGCACATAGCGGCCACCTCCCAGCGTGGAAACCTCGCCCCTTTTCACGGACTCAGCCAGCTCTTCATCGATCCGCACATCGGCACCGCTGAAGATTTCGAGAGGAATGGCGGCCTCCCGCAGCCGCCCCCGCAGTTCGTCGCAACGGGCGGCGATCACCGCCGGGGTGTTCTGCTGATATCGGCCACGCTGGTGGGGAGTCGCCACGATCCAGGCGGTGCCCTCCCGCACGGCCAGCCGGGCCATTGCCAGGGCCTGATCCCAGTTCGGCGGCCCATCGTCCAATGCCGGAAGAATGTGACAGTGAATATCCACCCAACCCGGGGGGAATGAACCTGCGTGTTCCATCCTTGTCCCACACACTGGTCCGGAGAACGTTTCCTGCTGACCGGTATGTCAACCGATCAGGCCGCGATCCATCACCTGAACGAACGGAAGATTAGGCACTGCCGCCGACGAAGGTCAAGGGCAGTCAAGAGCGAAGCATCTCGCCATCTCTACCCAGTTGTGGTTAAATCGTACACCCAAATGGTGTGGGGGCAATTCATGGATTACCTCTACACGGGGACCGCTTGCGTGGTCGGCGCAAAACACCGCAAGCGGCAAGGATGTGAAGGCGAAAGCCTTCACCAGAAAGCGGCGATGAAGCGCCGCACTCCATGGAGTGCGGGGCTTGAGCCCCGCTTTTCGGCGCGGGACTTCAGTCCCCGATCAACGGCCATGGTTGATCCAATAGTTGAATGACGGACGTGACAAGCACGTCCCTCCGACGTTGTAGGGGCAATTCATGAATTGCCTCTACCCGGGGCCCGCTTGCGTGGTTGCGGCAAAACACCGGAAACGGCAAGGTGGTGAAGGCTAAAGCCTTCACCGGAAAGCGGCGATGAATCGCCGCACTCCAAAGAGTGCGGGGCTTGAGCCCCGCTTTTCGGCGCGGGACTTCAGTCCCCGATCAACGGCCATGGTTGATCCAATAGTTGAATGACGGACGTGACAAGCACGTCCCTCCGAGAAAAGCGGACCCGACCGGCGGGTCCCTCCGAAGGGTCGGAGGGGCACGCTTGTCGTGCCCGGCGAAAGGCGATGGATGATCCAATGTCGAACGGCGGACGTGACAAGCACGTCCCTCCGAAAAAAAGCGGACGCGACCAGCGGGTCCCTCCGAAAGGCGGAAATACGCGGTAGGGACAATTCATGAATTGCCCCTACACGAATACCGTCCATCTCGCGACGCTCGATTGGGTTTCGGAACAACTCTTGAATCGCCCCAACTACGGGCGAACTGGTGCTGTTTTTACGGTGCTATATTCTCAGCCGATAAGCGACGGAGCTGTGGGCAAATTCCCCAAAAACGTAGATCACCAACAGGAATACAGAGCCCACAACAGCGAGTGACACCCAGTGAGCGGCTCCCCGCTCCACCTAAAATATGGGCACCTTCGACGTCGCGCCGGGAACTTCTCGAACGTACCGGGGCACAAGGTAGCCCGGCAAGCGCTGGCGAAGCTCCACCACGATCCGCCGACCGCGTTCTTCGGGCACTTCAAAATGATGGGTGCCGGCCACTCTGTCGAGCTGGTGCAGATAATAGGGCATCACGCCGAGGTCCGAGAGCTTCTCGTAAAGCTCTGCAAGCACCTCCGCCGAGTCATTCACCCCGGCCAGAAGCACGGACTGCACAAGCAGGATGGCGCCGGTGGCGCGAAGACGTTGTATCGCGGCGCCCACAGCATCGTCTATCTCCCGCGGGTGGTTGGCGTGGAGGACGACGATCTTCGTCAACGAACATCGCTTGAAAGCGGCCAGGAACTCGGCCGTCACCCGTTGGGGGATGACAATGGGCATGCGGGTATGCACCCGAACCCTCCGCAGGTGGGGAATCCCTTCCAGCGCCTCCAGCCACGCTGTCCACTCGACATCGTCAATGATGAGGGGCTCGCCACCGCTGAAAATGACCTCTGTCACCTCGGGATGGGCTGAAAGGTAGTCCACTACAGGGGCGATCAATCGCGGCTGAGCACCGCTGACTGTCTCTTTCTGAGGTGTTTGCCCGCCATCCAGGGCCTGGGCATAGGGAAAATGCCGCCGAAAGCAGTACCGGCAATGGACGGGACAGGCCGGGTGCGTTACGATAAGAATTCTGCCGTGGTATTTGGCGAGGATCCCGGGCGCCGCCAGTGCGGCCTGCTCCTGGAGTGGATCGGTCGTGAAGCCCTCGACCGCCTGAGTTTCTTCCCACACGGGGAGGAACTGACGAAGCACGGGGTCGCGAGGATCGCCTTTCCGAATTCGGGGAAGGACGGTCCGCGGCAGCAGCAGGGAAAACCCGTTCCCGGCCCGGCGGGCGTGCTCGGCCAGCGAGATCGGGAGCTCCAACTCGCGGCACAGCTCCTGTGGATCCCGAATCGCCTCTGCCAAAACAGTTTTCCAGTCTGGCACCCTGGGTAAATCGGACTGGGACTCGCTGAGCAAAGCAGCTTCAGACATGGCGGAGGCAGGGGAAAATTTCACAGGATTGACGTCGCACAGACGACAAGCGTTTCAACTTACTTTGGGACTGTGCTCAAAAACCGGTGGGGATGGCACCACGCTGCGGCCGCTTGGGAGAATCACGGCTCACCACGGCGGCCAGCCGTTATCCTCACCGCGGCCTTTTGTTATCGTACCGGCATTGGCAGGCACTGGGAAGCGTCCGCAAAAATAACGAAATACGGCGCGGCGCTGTTTGGAATGGTTCAGCGCACGCCTGCGCAACAAGAAGATATTCCACGAAATCACACACAGAATCGAGAACGAGAGGGTTGGAGACGTGGCCACTTACAACACGAGCGAATTTCGCAAAGGTCTGAAGGTTCAGCTTGACGGCGAACCTTATCTGATGATCGAATGCACGTTCGTCAAGCCGGGCAAAGGTCAGGCGCTTTACAAATGCAAGCTGAAAAATCTCATCCGCAACACGGTCATCGACCGCACGTACAAGAGCGGCGATACGATCGAAGCCGCCGATGTGGAAGAGATCGAAGCCCAGTTCCTCTACCGGCAGGGCGATTCCTTCATCTTCATGGATAACAACACCTACGAACAATATGAACTGACCAAGGATCAGGTGGATGAGGCCTGGAAGTATCTCAAAGAGGGCATGCCGTGTACAATGCTCCTCTTTAACGGCAAACCAATCTCTGTAACGCCGCCCAACCACGTGGTTCTGCGGGTGGAATACTGCGAGCCGGGTGTCCGCGGCAACACGGCCACCAACGTCACCAAGCCCTGCCAACTGGAGACCGGCGCGGAAATCATCGTTCCGGCGTTCGTCGAGATTGGCGACCTCATCAAGATCGACACGCGCACCGGTGAGTACATTGAGCGCGTGAAAGAATAACACAGGCTGGCCTGATGAGACGCTCTCCCGGATGATGGACGCCCGATCGCCCGACGCTGACTTCCAGCCCACGGCCTCGTGGGAAGTCTTGCGACTGCGGGCAGAACTCTTGGAAGAATTCCGGCAATTCTTCAAAGAGCGGGGATTTCTCGAAGTGGAGACCCCGCTTCTTTCGCAGGATACGGTGGTCGATCGCCATCTCGATCCTTTTTGGGTGTGCGATGTCGAA
>NZ_JACIYL010000270.1:0-4663 GCF_014359955.1 Thermogutta sp.
ACGTTGACCAGGCAGGGTCGGGATCGAAAATTCCCGATCTCGACCGCAGCGCCTGTGCGGAGGGGGGTGGCCTCCATTTGACCAACAGACCACGGCCCCTCGGTCGGTGGTGCAACGGCCGCTGAAGAAACCTCTCGGCCCATATCATGTCCGGTGGGGTGAAAGGTACCTCCGGAGGGACGCAATGGATTCCGCAGAACGTGGTTTTTCGGAGCATTTTCTGTTTGTCACCGGACGTCTCGCGGAACCGTTTCTGCGGCGTCTTCTGCCCGACCTGGCCGCCAGTTACGATTTTCAATACACGGTGGCGGTCATGCCCATTACCATTGCCGGGCTGATGAGCGTGCCCTGGATTGCCGAGCGGTTGAAGGTGCCCCCTCAAGTAACCCGGGTTCTCCTTCCGGGACGCTGCTTGGGCGACGTTCACGAGTTGGAGGCCAGATTGGGAATCCCCGTGGAACGTGGTCCGAACGACCTCCATGACCTTCCTGAATATTTTCGGAAGCGGCATCGGCCGTGTTTACCGCAGGACGAGTACTCCCTGCGGATTGTGGCTGTGGTCAAAGACGCGGCCGACCTTCCCCTCCCCACTTTGCTGGATTTGGCGGACCGTCTGGTAGCCGACGGGGCTGACGCCATCGGCCTGTGGCACGAGGATCGAGAGCCTCGACCGCAGATGGCCCGGATGATCAAGGCTTTGCATTCACATGGGCATAAGGTTTGGGTAAGGACTCTCGAGCTCTCTACATGGCGGGCAGCGCTTGCGGCGGGTGCGGATTTTGTTGAGCCGTTGCTGGAAGTGCCTGAAGACTTGCCCGAAAACACGAATCTTGTGATTGAGCCTTGTCTTCCGGGTACCTGGGAGGGTGTGGAAGAAACATTGGAATCGCTGGCCAGGATTCAACGGCCGACGATCCTCAAGCAGTCTCTCATTCCGGTCGGTTTGGGATTCACTCAGAGCATGCTCCGCAGTGTGGAGGCCCGCCATATCTGGCCGGACCTTCCGTTAGCGCTTGATCTGTGTCCGATCCTCTTTCACTCGGCGGCGGATTCCGGACCGCTTTTGCTCCTTTTGCTGGGATTCGCCCAGGAAATCGGAGCGCGATGGATCTTGACAACCCAGGAGGTCAACACCGCCCGGACTTCGGTGCGCGAATGTGATGTGATTCGAAGGATGATCCACTGTGCACACCGGTATGGCGTCTCGCCGAGGAGTCTGGACTGTTCCCTGGCTATGCTCCGGGATGACCACATCAGCAACAGCAACGAAGAATACTGGCAGCAGCTCCGGGAACAAATTCGCGATCCGTCTCCCCGGCTGTTTGTGCAAGCGAGCCAACTGTGTGCGTGGGCTTTCGGCCGGGAATTGCGGTCCTCCGATCCCTACGAGCTGTTTGAAGCAATCACGGATGCGGCGAAGGACGCCGGACGTCACCTGGATCCGGACACCGCTTTTTATCTCGGCTATGAGCTATGTAAGGCTACCATAGCGCGCGATCTGGGCAAAAATTATTGGCAGGACGAGGCTTTGCACTGGGGGCTGCACACCGTGGCGGAGCCTTCTCCTCGGGAAAGGCGGATTCGGCGATTGGCCCGGCGTCGGCCTGTCAAGGGTTGTTCGGAAACGGAGAAAACGGCTCACTCGTGACCCCGTTCGAATTTCCTCTTGTCACAGAGATACCGTGGCCCCATTGGGACCGTCTGCTGGCCGCTTTTTCCCGCCTGCCCTACGTCCTTTTCCTCGATTCACCGCAGGGGGCTGCCGATGACTGTGCGCTTGGGCGATACTCGTTCTTGATGGCCGATCCTCCGGAGTTTTTCCTCCTGCCCTCCGACGCTACCGGAGAGCAAGCGGCGACCGCATTCCACAGACTCGCCTGTTATGTCCGCGCGTTTCGTCAGCCAGTGCGAGAAGACCTCCCACCGTTTCAGGGTGGTCTGGCGGGCTTCTGGAGCTATGAGCTCAATCGAGCGTTTGAGGATGTGCCGCCGGCACAAACTGATGACTGCGGCTGGCCGCTGTGGGCCGTGGGCCTCTACGACGTTGTCCTCGCCGCTGATCACTGGCATCATCGAGCCTGGCTTGTCTCGCAGGGGATTCCCTGTGGCCCGGGCGAGGACCGCAAAAAACGGGCCCGATCACGCCTCGAGTATTTCCAAAAACTTGTGGCTGATGCAGAGAAACTCGAGGAGGCAGACGTTTCTTCGGTCGGTCGCTCGGGAGAAGAGATCAGTGGACGCGGCCATTTCTTTCGCGCTGAACGTCATCCCTTTAGGCGCGAATACGCCGAACGCCCGGCGGAAACTGATCAGAGACTGCAAAAGCAAGTCCCTGTTGCAGTCGATGACGTTCGCTTCGCACTTCCATTGACGAGTAATTTTTCGGCCGCGGAATATTGGGAGGCGGTGCGAAAAGCGGTGGATTACATTTGGGCAGGCGACGTTTTTCAGGTCAATCTTGCCCAGCGGCTGGCAACACCAAGGCCGGCAGACCCGTTGACCTTGTATCGGCACCTCCGCAAAGTCAATGCAGCTCCTTTCGCGGCCTACTTTGATTTTGGGCACGCCCAGCTTCTCAGCGCCTCTCCTGAAAGATTCCTCCGCGTGATGGGAGGCCATGTGGAAACCAGACCCATCAAAGGGACACGTGCCAGAACGGGAATTCCTGCCACGGATGACGCGATCGCTGCGGAATTGCTGGCCTCCGCGAAAGATCGGGCGGAGAACATCATGATCACTGACTTGCTGCGAAATGATCTGTCCCGGGTTTGTCTGCCGGAAAGTATCCAGGTCACAAGCCTGTGCGGCTTGGAACGCTACGCTGGCGTGTTTCATCTTGTGTCTGTCATCGAGGGAGACCTGACACCGCAGCACGACGCTTTTGACCTGCTGGCTGCCTGCTTTCCGGGTGGCTCCGTGACCGGTGCCCCCAAGCCCCGGGCAATGGAAATCATCGCAGAACTGGAACCCCACGTCCGTGGTCCCTACTGTGGCAGCCTCGGCTATATTGGCTTGGATGGCTCGGCAGACCTCAATATTCTCATTCGGACGATCCTCTGTTGGCGGGACTGGTGCATCTTCTCGGTGGGCGGTGGGATCGTGGCACGGTCGGATCCTTATGCCGAATACCGGGAAACCTGGCACAAAGCGCGACGTCTCCTCCAGGCGCTGGAATTGGCCGCCTGCGGGAAGGAAAGATAGACCTTCGATTGCTGGTGGTTTGCTGCCGTAAATCCTGTGAGGAAGCCGTCAAAAGGGTCACTCTGTGATTTTCCCCGCGTCGTAGAGTGCCCAGAATTCGTCGGGCGGCATCATGCGGTCTTCGATTCCCCAGTCCGATTCGCCGAACGCGGTTCCGATTTCCCGCAATGTGGGCATGTTCCGAACGATGTCGAGCCCCGTCTTGATCCGCGAGGGGGTGAAAACCAGGCGTTCCAGACGCAACCAGCGGAGAGGGGTCAGATCCGTGACCTGCGACCGCGCGATATGCAGGCGTTTGAGGGGCATGCCTTTCAGCGGCGACAGGTCCTCCACAGGGGTGCCCGCGATGGTGAGACTGACAAGCGGTACGTTGCGGAGCGGGGAGAGGTCTTTGACCGGCGTCTCATTGAGCCAGAGCGTTTCCAGGGGGCATCGGGCAAGAGGGGAAAGGTCGGACACTTTCGTGCGGATAAGGTTGAGCTGTTTCAACGGACAGCCCGCCAGCGGTGTCAGATCGCTCACGTCGGTTTCGCTGAGCGAGAGGTACTGGAGGGGCATGCCGCTGAGGGGCCTCAAATCGGTGACCTTTGTTCTGTCCAGCGCGAGGGCTTCCAGGGGGAGTCCCGACAGCGGCGTCAGATCGCTGACCGAGCACTGATAGAGGTCCAGCTTGTGAATTCGTAGACCAGCCAAAGGGGAGATATCGTGGACCTCGGGTGCATTGATGGCCACGACAATCACACCATCCTGGTTTTCCACAATGGCCTCACCCGTGAAGCCGGGATTTGCCGCTCGGAGGGCTGCGGTCAGAGTCTGGGCGTCAACATCCCGCAGGGCAACATGGGGGGAGCGGGTGTCGGATGAACTGCCGGTCGAGGAAACTGCTTCGGCAGGTGTCGCTTGTTCCGCGGATGAGCCGGAAACCTCAGCAGCAGGCTGGTCGCGGGACGTGTTGGAGGAGGAGACTTCCTGTCGCGGAGTACAACCCAAAGTCAAAAGAAGGCTGCTGAGAACAAGGCTCCAAAAAGCCACGCGTCCCGCCGATGAGCCTTTCCCGCAATAGCAACAGGGAACAGCGAGAATTGTTCTCCAGGATCCTGGCACCTTAAACGTCATGCGTCCACGACCTCCCCTGAAAATTTTTTCGCAAGTTACATCCAACCTCTTCCCATGATTCTACACCAGCAGCGTGAATATTTCCTATCCGGTCTTCTCGCGACAACTTGCCGCTTTTCCTCTGGCGATGGGGGCGCGGACGTTCACATGGTTTCGCGCGGGAGCGAGGTTCTGTTTCCCGGGCACGACAAGCGTGCCCCTCCGAAGGATTTCTCGAAGGGATTTGCTTGTCACGTCCACATTCCAACCTTTTGGTAATCAATTTCACCGACCGGGGATCCACCTACTGAGGTGAGCTGCCGGTTGGACGGTAGGGGTAATTCATGAATTGCCCCTACCGCGCGCT
>NZ_JACIYL010000270.1:4673-5184 GCF_014359955.1 Thermogutta sp.
AGCCTGGGCTACACTTGCCGGGGCAGCGGTCGTCGGTTATCAAATGGGGAAGCCAAAAGCGCGCGGAATGTTTTCGCGGTCCCCAGTTTGAAAGCCACACCGACAAGAGGAGGTGGATGCCATGACACACCAGCGACCATGGAGCCGAATAGCAACGGGGAATGGTTTGTTCGCCTGGAAGCGAGCCGCTGCGTCCTCACGTGTTGGACTTCCCCGGATCCCCGCAGCGCTGATCCTGGGCGGGTTCGTCGCTGCGGTATTCGTTGCCTGCCAGGAAAAGTCTCGACTTTGGGCGGAAACCCCTCAGCCTGTTTTAAAAGTGGGCTTTGCGGAGCGCGATATTAGCCCGGAAATCGGCATGGAGCAACCCGGGGGCTATGGCAAGGTTTATCACCGGACGTTTCACGATCCCTGTAAAGCACGGGCGGCGGTTTTCGACGACGGGCAGAAGGCTGTGGCCCTGGTAGGGCTCGACGTGCTCATGATTCGCGAACCCAGCGTCAAGCGGATT
>NZ_JACIYL010000271.1 GCF_014359955.1 Thermogutta sp.
GCCGGGAGGCACCATTCCGGACGCCGTGCCGCCGATGGACGTGGCACCTCTTCCCCCAGAACCCATCGGCACCCTTCTCCCGGATCCCCGGTTGCCGCAGGTCCTGTTCCTGACCCTACCCAATCGCCCCGCCCAACGGGTCTCTCCGGAACAGCGGGTGAAAACGGGCGACAGCTTTTTCGTGCCGCCATCCTTCCGACCCAAACTCCGGCTGGGTGAGACTCTGGAAGTCGAGTGTCTCGGTCCCGTTTTCTGGGAGCTGGCTCCCGTGGACGCGCAGGGGCGCGTCGGTCTTCGCGTCACCTACGGAAACTTGGCCATCACAGCCAAGGCTCCCAGCGGCGCAAGTCTGCGGCTCACCTGCGGCCCCATCGAAGGTATCCTGGAACTCAACGATCAGAACACCACGGTGGCGCTGGCCGTGCAGCGGAGCCCGGATTGCCTCGGTGACCCGGAGACACAACCCGTCCCCTGGGTGACCGATCTTTATGTCCTCGGCGGATCCGCCCGTTGGCTGGACAGTGGGCGAGCGCGGCCGCTCGTCCTCCGCGCACCTGTTCAGGTCCGATTGAGTGAAACAGAACTCCAGACGGCGCCACTGGACAATCAGCCCGAGTGGATGCGGCCGGCCACCGGGACAGCAGCCATTCTCGAAGAACGTGCGATGGCCGTCCTCGAACTGGCCCTCCGAGATACCGAAAAAGACCCTTTCCAGGTCCTCAGAGAAAACGTTGGTGCCCGCCAACGCGAAGTGGCCTGGCTGGCCAGGCGAACTCTTGCCTATCTGGGAGAACCCGATGAACTCTGGAAGACACTCGATGATTTAGATCAGCGGGCTTACTGGGCTGATGCGTGGATGATTTTGCGTCAACTCGTGCGTATTTCACCCGCTTTGGCGGCCAGTGTCCGTCGCGGAGCAGAGAACGTTCTGGTTTCCGACGGACCTACCGCCTACGCGATGCTCTGGCGCTATCCCTCCGCCCAACTCACGCTCGCCCAGGCCGAGGCACTTGTCCAGTACCTGGACCACGAGAAACTGGCCATTCGTGTGCTGGCATCGCTGACACTCCGTCAGGTGACGCAAATGACGCTCGCCTACGAGCCACAAAGCTCCCCCGCCGAGCGGAAGCGGGCCATTGAACTCTGGCGCGAACGGCTCAAGTCGGGCTCGGTTCGCGGCGTCGTTTACAAGCCAGCCGCGGAACGGCCCTGACGTTGCACCGGGCACGACAAGCGTGCCCCTCCGATTCCTCGGAGGGACCTGCCTGTCAGGTCCGCGTCTCGGAGGGACGTGCTTGTCACGTCCGCCTGTCAGGATCAAATGATCGATCGCCTTTCACCGGGCACGACAAGCGTGCCCCTCCGATTCCTTTTCCGGAGGGACCTGCTCGTCAGGTCCGCGTCTCGGAGGGACGTGCTTGTCACGTCCGCCTGTCAGGATCGGACGATCGATCGCCTTTTCGCGGGCACGACAAGCGTGCCTCCAATTTGGAGGTAGGGGCCATTCATGAATTGCCCCTACCGCTCTTCGCGCCCCCGGCATTTCACATGGTTAGAAAAGTGAAAATCCGGCAGCGTGCCGATTTATTGAGCCGCCCGACGGGGATAAGCTAAAATGCCGGTATGAGTCGGGACGACCCAGCTTATCAATACCCGGTGGCCTGTCAGCGATGTGGCGTGGAGCTGCACCTCGGTCGGGGATCCTGCTATCTCATCAACATTGAGGCCATGGCCGACCCCTCTCCGCCCCAGCTCGACTTTGACGATTTTCCCACCGACCTCAACAGGGCTTTCCGCGACGTGCTGGAAGAGCTTTCGCAACTGTCGGCTCAGGAAGCGATGGATCAGGTCTATCGTCGCGTGAGCTTTTATCTGTGCGCGCGGTGCTACGCTCGGTGGATCGAAAATCCCACAGGATGACGGCGTCGATGTGAATTGGTTGGCCGTTTTTTCCGGGCGCAAATTTTCCCTCCCTCTTTTCTGAGGTTTTTCCCGGAGGGATCTTTTCCGAAGAGACGTGCTTGTCAGGTCCGCCTCTCGGAGGGACGTGCCTGTCACGTCCGCTCGTCAACCTTGGATGATCCACCCCCATTCACTCGCGTTCCGGTAGGGGCGATTCATGAATCGCGGTTGTGGTACATCGGCACTTGGCAGATCGGTCCTATTTCGGTAGGGCCAATTTGCCCCTACCGCGTTGGTGAGGCCACGCGGCCAAGTAATACCGGGCACGACAAGCGTGCCCCTCCGATTCCTCTTTTCCGGAGGGGCCTGCTTGTCAGGTCCGTCGTTTAACGATTGGTCGTCCATCCTTCCTCACCGGGCACGACAAGCGTGCCCCCGATTCCCTGGTTGCGTTGCACGGGCCTGGTGAGCTCTATACGATTGAAAGGGGATAGCCCCGGTTTGGATACAGCATCTTTTTGTGGTCGTGCCGGCAGGAGCTCAATTCATGAGACGACTTTCTAAAAAAACGGCCGTTCTGGCAGCGGGACTTCTTGTTGGGGGCCTGTTTCTGTCGGCAACTGGAAACTTGCGTCTCGGCCCAGGATCGGTGCTGGCCGAGGAACCGGCGGGGCGTTCCTGGTGGTCGGCACTCCGAGAAAGAGTCCTCTCACTTCTCGGGGAGGACGAGGGGCCGCCCCGTGGGCCGGATGCCGCAGCACGCGACGAGTCTCTCCCGGAAGTCTATCGGGAGGGAGAACACGGAGCGGGGGCTCTTCGGATCATCAACGAGGTGCCCGTTTTGATCCTCCGCGGGGATCCCGAGGCGATTGCGGAGCAGGAAGCGGTGCTCACGCGGGATGCGACGGCCAATCTGGTGGCGGCACCACAGGATTTCCTGGCGACACTGGCCTACCCGGGTGGTTGGGAAGGACTGGTGGATCGCGGTCGCGGCCTGTGGCGGTTTATTCCTCAGGATTACCGCCGGGAATTGACAATGTTGGCCCAAAAGGCGGGCGTTTCCCTCGACGAACTGCTGGCCGTCAACGCCCTGCCCGATATGTATCGCGACCTGGCGTGTTCGTCGCTGGTCGTTTTGCCCGAGCGAAGCGCCACCGGGACGTTGCTTTTCGGAAGAAATCTCGATTTCTTTTCGCCGCGTCAGCTTTATCGTTACACGATTGTGAAGGTGTACGATCAGCCGGGGAAGCGGTACCGCTTTGTCTCGGTGGGATTTCCGGGATTTATTGGTTGCCTCTCGGGCATGAACGAAGCGGGCCTGTGCCTGGCGGTGCATGAAGTGCATCTCACAGGCGACGGAGCGCCCATGTTTTGTCCCCAGGGTATGCCGTACGCGATGCTGCTGCGTCGGATTATGGAACAGTGCGGCACGGTGGATGAGGCCACGGCACTTTTGCGTTCTTCTCCGCGGACCACGCTGCTTAACATCGTCCTTTGTGATCGGCAGAAGGCGGCCGTGGCGGAGATCACGCCGAAGAGTGTGGAAGTTCGCTACGCCGAAAACGGACTGCTGGCCTGCACGAATCACTTTCGCACAGCGCGGCTACGCACCCCGGTGCTTTCGTGGCGATACGAGCGATTGATGGAAGCGGCCGAGTTGCCGCGAATCGACCTGCCCTCCCTCGAACGGAAGCTGGACGAGGTCAATCTCCGTTTTCTGACGATTCAATCGATGGTTTTTGACCCGGAGAATTTGACACTCCATCTGGCGCGGGGAGTACCTCCGGTGACAAAAAGGCCCTATCATCGCGTGGAACTGTCGCAGTGGCTCCGAGAGAAATCACCGGCAAGCGGAGGGGAGAAATGACAGCCGATGGATCCCGTCGAGCGTGAGGAACATTTAGGGAAGGTTCTCCAGGCCCTCGACCGCAAGGAGTATCTTCGCGCTCTCAGTGAAGCTGATCAGTGGTTGGCCGAAGATTCTACCGATGCGACGGGATATTCGATGCGGGCCCTGGTGCTGATTCGGCTGGGGCGGTTCCGTGATGCCTTGGAGGATGCCCGCCGGGCCCGGCAACTCGAGCCGCACGATCCGCAGGTGGTGATGGTCTTTGCGATGGCTGCGGAGGCTGAGAACCGCCTTTCCTGGGCTCAGCAAGCCTGGGAAGAGGCGGTGCGGCTGAGCCACAGTGCGCCGGGCGTCCTCCGGGAATTCGCGCGTTTCATGGTGGATCATCGGGGTCCGAAGCCTGCCCTGGAAGCAGCGCGTCGGGCGGTGGAAGCAGATCGAAACAACTCCCAGGCGTGGAGTATTCTCGCAGCCGCCCAGCTCCGCATGCACCAGTTTCAGGAGGCCGAGGAGTCACTCAAGCGGGCACTGGCTTTGGATCCCAACAACGTGCAGGCGCAGGCGCTCATGGCCCAGTATCTGCTACTCCGTGGCAAACAGAACGAGGCCCTGGCGATCAGCAAGTTGCTTCAGGACCATGAGCAGGCTCGCCCCGTCGTCCAGTGGATCCGGGAAGAGACCAAAAAAAGAAATCTGGAACGGATCCTCGTCGAGCGGGCACTCGATCTGGAAGCGCGCCGGCCGGATCCCGGCTCATGGCGATGGTTTTCCCTGACGTGGTGGGCACTGGCTTACACCGGAGCCCTGGCCGTCGCCCTTGTTCTGGATGTGGCGGGAATCGGCAACTGGCTCTTTCTGCTGGTGCTCGCTTTCCTGGGAATTCACCTCGTGCTTTGGGCCCTGCTCTTCCGCCGCTGAGCGTCCCCTGCTCGCTGTTGCGTGCGGCCCATCCCCCATCGAATGATCACCGGGGAAAGCAGTACAAAAAGTTCACCCTTCCATGACGTCTTTTTCGCGATTCTTGGCCAGTTCGTTGGCTTTTTCTTCGTATTCTTTCGTCAGTTCCTGGATCCGCTCTTTGAGGCGCTCACAGTCGTCTTCGGACAGGACCTTGTCCTTTTCCGCCTGGTCGGCCAGTTTATTGCCTTCACGACGGATATTGCGAATGGCGATTTTGGCCTCTTCGCAGAGTTCGCGAATGCGCGCGACCATCTTTTTGCGAACTTCCATGGACAGCGGGGGAATATTGACGCGAATGACCCGCCCGTCGTTCTGGGGGTTAAACCCCAGATCGGATGCGCGAATGGCTTTCTCGATATCTTTGAGTGTGCCGGGGTCGTACGGTCGAATGACGAGTTGTTGCGGTTCGGGCGCTCCCACAGCCGCCAACTGTTTCAGTGGCACGGAAGTCCCGT